>QWHP01000034.1 GCA_021404985.1 Actinobacteria bacterium ATB1 | reverse complement strand
GCTTGCCGGCCGAACCGGTACTCGAACACGAGACGTCCGCTTCGCGTCGCCTCGAACTCCTCGCGTGTGCCGAACCACAGCGCCTGGCTCGGACAGACGGAGGCACACATGGGCGCCAGCCCCACTGAGCTCCGGTCGTAGCACATGTCGCACTTCATCATCTGGTCGGGCAGGGCGAAGTACCTCGGCACGCCGAAGGGGCAGGCGAGCACGCAGTTCGAGCACCCGATACAACGGGGCTTCAGGGCGGACTGCACGACGCCGTCCTCGTTCTGCTTGATCGCATCCGCCGGACAGACTTCGGCGCAAGTGGGGTCCTCGCAGTGCATGCACACCATCGGCGCCGTCTGGGTGCTCTCGTGACGATCGACGTACTCGAGGTGGATCAGGGACCGGCCCCTGTGGGTCCCGCACTCCTCGCAGGCCTGGACACACGCCTCGCAACCGATGCAGCGGCTCTGATCGATCACGAAGATCTGCGCCGGCGCCGTCATGGGGGCCCCTCGGCCGACTGCAGCGCGATCGATCTGCGGTCCCGGACTTCGACGCGCCCCTCCACGCGCTCGACCCGCACAGCCGACACCTTGTACTCGGGGATCTTGGAGATCGGGTCGAGCGCCCTGTTCGTGAGCTGGTTCGCCGCCTTGCTGCCGGGCCAGTGGTACGGGATGAAGACGGTGTCCGGGCGGACCGTCGACACGACGACGGCCGGAAGGATCATGCCCCCCCGCCGAGAGGTGACCCTCACGAGGTCCCCTGTCGAGACTCCGAGCACCTCGGCCATGTTCGGGTGCATCTCACAGAGGGGCTCCGGATACTGCTCGACCAGCGGGGCGATGCGCCTCGTCTGGGTCCCTGACAGGTACTGGGAGACGACCCTGCCCGTCGTGAGCCACGTGGGGAACTCGGCGTCGACCACTTCGGCCGGGGGCCGGTACTCGACGGCGTGGAAGCGCGCCTTGCCGTCCGGGTGCGCGAACACTCCACCCTCGTAGAGGCGAGGGGTCCCGGGATGACCCGGCTCCGGACACGGCCAGAAGATGCCCTTCTCCTTCTCGATTCTCTCCCAACTCATCCCGAAGTAGTCGGCTGTGCCCCCGTGGGAGGCAACCTTCATCTCCTCGAAGATCGCCTCGTTGCCGTCGAATTCGAAGTAGCTGCCGCGTCCGAGACGCCTGGCGAGGTCGAGCAGGATCTCTCCGTCCCGGCGCGCGTTTCCGGGAGGCGGCTTGGCAGCGTTGATCTTGACCGCCCTGCCCTCGACCGTGGTCGACGTGCCCTCGTCCTCCTCGTGCAAGGAGCCCGCGAGGACGATATCGGCGTATTGCGCCGACTCCGACATGAAGAAGTCGATCACGGCGTAGAACTCGAGCTTCTCGAGTGCCTCGGCAGTGAAGTTGCTGTCCGGGAGCGACACCAGGGGGTTGAAGCAGATCGAGAGGAGACCCTTGATCTCCCCGTCGTGGATGGCCTCGACGATCTCCTCCGCGGAGAGGCCCTTGCCCGGGATCTCATCGACGTCGCATCCCCACACGGACGCCACGTACGCACGGTGCTCGGGGTTCGTTATGTCGCGGTTCCCCGGGAGCTGGTCGCACTTGTGGCCCTGTTCGCGCCCGCCCTGCCCGTTGCCCTGGCCGGTGATCGTCGAGACTCCAGATCCCGGCTTGCCGTACTTCCCCGTGGCGAGTCCGAGGTTGATGCAGCTCAGGACGTTCTCGACACCCTTGGATTGGTGTTCGAGGCCACGGGCATGCAACAGCATGCCCGTGGCCGAGGTGCCCCAGAGACGTGCGGCTTCGACGATTCGCGCGGCCGGGACCCCGCACACGTCGGCGCCCCATTCGGGTGTGCAGCTCTCGACTGCAGCAGCGGCCTCCCCGAATCCCGACGTGTGCTCTCTGATGAACTCGTGGTCGAGCCAGTCGTTCGCCACGAGCACGTGCAGGATCGTTCCCATCAGCGCGGAGTCCGTGCCGGGTCTCAGACCGAGAAAGACATCGGCCGTGCGGGCCACGGGTGTGACCCGCGGGTCGGCCACTATGAGCTTGGCGCCACGGTCGCGCGCCCGCCATATGTAGCTCGTCGTGATCGGTGCGCACTCGGCCACGTTCGCCCCGGCGACGAACACGACGTCGGTGAGCGGGATGTCGCTCCAAGGGTTCGGCGCCCTGTCCATGCCGAGTGCCTTCTTGTTCCCGGCACCGGCGGAGACCATGCAGAGCCTGCCGTTGTAGTCGAGGTTGGCGGTCTGGAGGGCGAGGCGCGCGAACTTGCCGATCAGGTATGACTTCTCGTTCGTGAGCGAGACCCCGGACAGCATGGCGAAGGCGTCGTTGCCGTGCGCGGTCTGTATCCGGCGTACCTCTGCGACCACGCGATCGAGGGCATCGTCCCAGGTCGTCTTGCGGAAACCACCCGGCGCCGAAGGGTCGCGCTCGAGTGGGTCGAGGAGCCGGTCGGGGTGGTTGCCCTGCAGGTATCGCTTCACGCCCTTGGGGCAGAGCTTCCCCTCGTTGAACGGGAAGTCGTACCAGGGCTCGAACCCCACGACCTCGTCGTCCTTGACCTTGAGCTTGATCCCGCACTGCTGGCCACAGAAGCAGCAGTGCGTCTCGACCTCCCTGTCGATCTCGAGGCCGGCGTTCCAGCCACCCGGCGGGGCCTCGTTGAGGTGCGGGCCGTAGCGTGCGATCAGCTCCTCGTCCGTCACCGGTGGTCGTGCCATCAGCCGAATCCTCCCACCCGGGCCGTCTGTGCGAGCGTCACGGCCTTGCGACGGCAGGCGGGACAGGTGTCCTGCCAGTTGTCCCCTCGGTCGTCCGTGTAGTCGAAACCGACTCGAGGGAGGACCTCCTTGAGGTCGCCGACTTGGAGCTCGGACGCGTACGGCTCGCCGCATCGAGAGCAGTCCTGCTGGGGACCCGATCGGGCGAGGTCCCTGTAGTAGTGGATGCCGAGATTGGCCGGGCGCTGGAAGATGTGAAAGAGCTTCCCGAAGGGGATGTAGAGGAGTCCGAGGATCACAGTCAGGGCGTGGAGGTTGTTGAGGAAGCTGTAGAACCGGCCCTCGAGCCAGAGGCTCGATGCGGTGAGGAACAGACCTGTGATGGACACGCCGAAGAGGCCTGCGAGCGCGAGGAAATCCCCGGAGCGCTCGACTGCCAGGGCGCCCGGGTCTCGCAGCCTGCGATACAGGAACACGATGACCCCGGCGATGACGAGGAACGCCGCCACGTTCAGGAGGTGGAAGAAGAGGAAGCCGGCGAGACTCGTCGAGTCGAAGGAGACAGTGCCGACGTTGAAGATGTAGGTCCGGTAGTCGCTCCCCATCTGGCCGACGGATTCGAAGTGGAGCCAGCCGAATGTCAGAGGGAACGTGACCGCAGCGGCGAGCACACAGCCCCAGAACACGAGCTGGTGCGCGGTCCATCGTACGAAGGAGCGGCGGCGGATGAAACCTTGGGCGAGAAGGTTCGTCCCGACGAGCCCCACAAGCCCGACGGCGTTGCGTGTCCGGCGACCCGATGCCCTGAAGGCCTCCCATCCCCGCTCGTTCAGCTTCGCCGTCGGGGGGCGCCGGAGCCAGAGCAGGTACCTGTACACGGTCGCGAAGACGGCGAGAAGCACGCCTGCGAGGTAGCCGGCAAGTGCCGGATCGAACCACTGGAGGCGTCCGCTGCCGAAGTAGACGCCTATCAGTACCACCACGACCGCTGCTGATCCCCACACGGCAGCGCGTACGTCGAATCGGGCTTGCGGCCTCCTTCTCCTCGCCGGCAGGGCAGCTGGCACGAGAGTCACTCCGAGTATGTCCAGTCGGGGCGCTTGCGTTCCTGGTTCGGATCGTACGATGCGATCCCGTCGGCGATGTCGAGGATCTTCGGCGGCGGGATCTTCCTGCCCCCTACGGGGCACGATCCGTCGATGTGGGCGGCGAAGTCCCCCGGGAAGGTCCTCAAGACGCTCGACACGAGCGAGAGCTCCTCGACGGGCAGATAGCAGCGGTTCCCGTCGGTGACTATCCGCAGGCTTTCCTCGATCCTGTCCAGATCCCTGTTCGAACCGCTGCCGTCGCGGATCGTGTCGAGGGCAGCGGTTATGGCACCGGTCCCGAGTTTGCACGGTGGGCACTGACCGCAGGACTCGACGTGAAGGAACCGGGAGAGGGTCGAGGCGACTTCGACCATGCAGGCCGTGTCGTCGTAGACCACGAATCCGGCCGAACCGAGCCCCGATCCCGCGGCTGTCATGGCCTCGTGGGTCAACGGCGTGTCCAGGTCAGCGGCAGACAGCACCGCGTTGGAGACCCCGGAGAACACAGCTCGTACCTCGCGACCCGGGTGAGCCCCTCCACACGCATCGAGGACGGACTGCAACGGGGTTCCCATGGGCACCTCGAGAACTCCGCTCCTGCGGACATCCCCGACGACCGTGCAGATGAGCGTTCCCGCCGATGACTCGGTCCCGAGTTCCCGGAACTCACCGGCACCGTGGGCGAGGATCCACGCCGTGTGGGCGAGGGTCTCGGCGTTGTTCACGAGGGTCGGGTTCGCCTCCAGACCTGCTGCACCGTCGGACCCGGGAACGCTCGCCTCCCAGCCGAGCTGGGGTGCAGTGGCGAAGAGGCCATGGACGTAGGGCGGCAACCAGCGCGGCAGCGGATCGTTGCCCTCGATGACCTCGAGAAGCGCCTTCTCCTCGCCGAAGAGGTACTCCTCGGGGCCGGCCACGAGAGACACTGTCAGGTCACCGAGCCAACCTGCCTTCTCGATCTCGACGAGGGCCCGGGACACGGCCTCGGTCTCGGGGGCGAAGGACGCCTTGAGAGCGAGATAGGTCTCGGATGCCCCGACCGCCTCAGCCGCGATGAGGAGCCCCTCGAGGACGGCGTAGGGGATGGCTCGCAAGAGAGCACGGTCCTTGAAGGTCCCCGGCTCGCCTTCGGCGGCGTTGCACACCGCGTAGTGCCTGGCACCTCCGGCACGTGCGACCGAGCCCCACTTGGCGCCCGTCGGAAAACCTGCCCCGCCGCGTCCGCGCAGGCCCGACCGCACCACGAATTCGATCGTCCTCTCGGGGCCCATCGACCGTGCGGCCTCGAGACCGCGACCACCCCCGATGTCGGCGTAATCCTCCAAGGAACCGAGGGAGTAAGGAGGCAGTATCCGCCGCCGTTCGACGGGATGGACACCGGGAACAGGGGCGTCAGCCATCGGTTCGGAGCCTACCCGCTGCTCGACTCGCCTTGTCGACGTCCTGTCCGGCTCGGCCGGTTCGGCGGCGCAGGCCGGGTCAGAGGACCGGACGCTCCCGGTACCTCCCGAACACGTCCGCCATCGTGTTCATGAGCTCGCCGACCGTGGCATGTGCCTTCACGGCGTCTATGAGGGGGACCATCAGGTTCCGGGCCGGGTCACGTGCAGCGTCCCCGACCTCTGCCAGCGCCGCTTCGACCCCAGCCCGGTCCCGACTCGCCTTCACCTCGGCGAGACGCTTCTGCTGGCGGACCTCCGCCTCCGTGCCGATCTCGAGGATCTCGAGCGTGTCCTCCTCATGGTCGTCGACGAAGATGTTGACGCCGACCTGCTTGCGCTGCCCCGACTCGTACTCCTTCTGCAGCCTGTAGGAGGCATCGGCGATCTCGCTCTGGAACCAGCCACTCTCGATGCCTGCGTAGACACCTTCGAGGATCGAGTCACCGCCCATCTCGAGGATCTCTGCGAAGTACGCCTCCGCCCGGGACTCCAGGGTGTCCGTCAGGGATTCGACGAAGTAGCTGCCGCCGAGAGGATCGATGACGTTCGTCAGGCCGTGCTCGTAGGCAAGGATCTGCTGCGTCCTCAAAGCAAGCTTCGCTGCGCGCTCCGTGGGAAGCGCCAGCGTCTCGTCCAGGGAGTTCGTGTGCAAAGACTGCGTCCCGCCGAGGACGGCGGCCAGAGCCTCGACTGCGGTGCGAACCACGTTGTTGTAGGGCTGCTGGGCCGTCAGGGACACTCCGGCCGTCTGTGTGTGAAACCGCATGAGGAGAGAACGCCGGTTCTTCGCCGCGTACCGGTCCCGCATCCAGCGCGCCCAGATGCGCCGTGCAGCCCGGTACTTCGCGATCTCCTCGAAGAAGTCGAGGTGGGCGTTGAAGAAGAAGCTGAGGCGCGGAGCGAAATCGTCCACGTCCATGCCGGACGCGATTCCCAGCTCGACGTAGGCGAAGCCGTCCGCAAGGGTGAACGCGAGCTCCTGCGCAGCCGTCGAACCCGCCTCGCGGATGTGGTACCCGGAGATCGAGATCGGATGCCAACGCGGCATCTCTCGGGCCGTGAAGCGCATCATGTCCGCCACGACCCGCATCGACGGTCGCGGCGGGAAGAAGTACTCCTTCTGGGCGTGATACTCCTTGAGCATGTCGTTCTGGATCGTGCCGCCCAGAGCACTTCGGTCGAACCCCTGCTCCTCGGCCACGGCGACGTACATCGCCAGCAGGATCGCGGCCGGGGAGTTGATGGTCATCGAGGTGGTTGTCTCACCGAGGGGGATGCCATCGAAGAGGATGCGGAAGTCCTCCAGCGTGTCGATCGCGACCCCGCACTTGCCCACCTCGCCGAGGGCACGGGTGTCGTCTGAGTCCACACCCATCAGGGTGGGCAGGTCCACTGCGACACTGAGGCCGTCCTGCCCGGCATCGAGCAGGGCACGGTACCGGGCATTGGTCTCTTCGGCCGTCCCGAATCCGGAGAACAGCCGCGTCGTCCAGAGCCTCGTCCGGTACATCGAGGGATAGACCCCCCGAGTGAAGGGGAACTCACCCGGCACGCCGAGTGTGGTCGCCTCGTCGGCTCCCTCGCGATCGAGCCCGGTGTAGAGAGGCTCGAGGGGGAGTCCCGACATGGTCGTCATCGCGACCGGGCGCGTCTGCGTCTCGTCGACCTTGGCACGCCAGGCCGCGACCAACGACCTGATCCCTTCGACGGGCCCCATCGCCGGGTCCCCTGTACCGTCGGGCATCGCCGTACCTCCGATCGCCGCAATCCGATCGCCCTCGACGGGCGAGAAGCGAAGCTCCTCCCTCCATTATTCTGGTACGTCGCCCCACGCAGGGGAATCTGGGTGCGGTGCCGAAGCTTGCGCACGCGGACCAACACACTCCGGCCGACGCCCCGACCTGTCCGCCCCGACGTGTCCGTTGGCTGCGGACCCGATTCGTCCGGAGGGTGATACCCAGCCGTGCTGACAGCACCAGCCACGTGGCCGGCGGTCCGGGGTATCGAGCAGACGGGTAGGACGGTGGACTTGAACAGGGAACAGTCTGGTCAGGTACGGGAACCGCTCAGGCCCGTACCCCCCCCTCACGTTCTCGACTCGATGACGAGGGAATGGGACCCTTCGAACGACGGCGACCTCGGCGCGCCAGAGGTCTCGCCGCGAACGAACGGTATTGCCGTCCCCCTCCCGGCACCTCCGGAATCGATTCACCCCGTCGCTCCGCCACCACCCGCAGCCTTGGATCCCGAAAACTCGATCCCCCAGCACCAGTCCCGACAACGGGGATCACGACGCTGGCCGACCAGCGCCATCCCAGACGGGGGACCCAAGGCTCTGCCACCTGCCGGAGTCGACGCCCGAACCCTCGCCGACGCCACACGCCGACCCCAGCAGTCGTGGATGCCCCGCCGCAACCTCTACTACAGCATCCCGCCGAGGCAGCTTCTGAACCCCGACTCGCCAGTGAAGGATCCGAGGGCCACGATCCGGTCAGACCAGCCGCTAGCGCAGTCTCCCTCCGCCTTTGACCCGACCCCCGCCCACTTCGCCGCGTCACCCCTCCCGGTGAACGAGCCGGCTCCGTCGCCGTATCCGATCGAGGCTCCCCTCGCGGAACGGACCTCGATCCCGACCGGCCGGGCACCCGTACCCCTGGAGGACTCCGCACCGGAGTGGACCCTTGCTGCGACCACACCGGTGCAGCCAGCTCCGGCACCCGATTGGGCTCCTCTCGCCTCACCCACGACGCCCTCCCCCGGGTGGACCCCTGTCGACGCTCCCGTACCGCCGGAGGTCCCGGGCGAGGAGGTCTTCGATCCTCTTCCCTCGGCGATCACACTGCCCCCGGCGGAGACCGGCCTCGGGGGCGAGTCACCCAACTGGGAGACCCGGACGGCACCCCCTCCTGCGGCATTCGAGATCCCGCCCGCCGTCAGCCTGCCGGCCGCCCTACAGCCCGGACTGGACGTCCCTCCTGCCGACCTCGCCTCTCCCCCACCCGCATCTCCGGGGGGCCCACCCGAAGCTGCACCGATCCGTCCACAGACCGTCCACGTGCCACTCGACTCGGACTGGGCGATGTCGCCGGGTCCCGGGTACCCGGGTCCCGGCCCGGCAAGTGGCACTCACGAGATTCCGCTTGCCGCCGAATCCCCGGTCCCCACCCACGCCGCCCCTCGAAGCAGCCACGGTAGGAACAGGTCCAAGCTCTTGCGCCTCGGCCTGCTTGCCGCCGGGGTGTTCATGGTCGCCGTCGTCGGACTCTGGCTCGTACTGGGACGCTCAGGAACACCGGAAGGCCAGACAGCCCCCGGCGCGACGGTCAACTCGTTCCTGGCCGCGCTCCAGTCCGGCGACTACTCCTCGGCCCACGGCCTTCTCTGCCCCGACCTCGCCGACACGCTCGGCGGCTCCGGCAACCTCGCGCTCCTCGCGCAGCCGAACCCCACCGCGGGGAGCCTCCAGACGTACTCCGTGGGCGAAGTCACCGTGGACGACCGCCAGGCGCAGGTCGCCTACACGACGGAGTTCGAACGCATCACCCGCAACTACACGGCATCCCTCGTCGAGGACGCGTCCGGCTCCTGGTGCATCGTCAACATCACCTGAGGCGCGACGCCCGCACCCAAGTGGGCAGCCCTACCGACGCACAACGACGCCAATCCTTCCCACATCCCGAAAACCACTCGAGTGGGCAGCCCTACCGACGCACAACGACACCAATCCTGCCCACATCCCGACCGGAGGTCAGTCAACGATGGCGTAGTCGATGAACAGGGGGATCAATCCGTCGCCGTAGACGACGATGTTCCCTCTGTCGATCGGGGACTTTGCCTCGAAGACGTAGCTGGTGGCGGAGGTCTCCTTCAAGGCGAGCCCACCGGATGGGTCGAGCAACCAGATGTTCGTCTCGGTCTGGAGATCGCCGATCCTGCTGAGTGTCAGGCGCTCGCCGACCTCGAGTCCGATGTGCGTGCAGAGGGGGTTTCCCTCGAACTCGGCACAGTTGCCCGCAGGAGTGGTGAAGGTCAGGCCGAGACCGGAGACCATGTAGACGACCTGCTGGCCGTTCTTCACCTCGGGATCGATGGGGGAGAAGCCCCGAGTCGAGGGCGGGGCCGTCTTGACGGTTCCGGAACTTCCGGCGACCACGGATGTCGACTCGGACGAGGACGGCACGTCAGGTGACGTGGATGGCGGAGCTGTCTTGGGTGGCTGCCCGTCCTCGTCGACCCGAACCGGGTCCGGGACCTCGGAGTCTCCCCTGTCGAGACCCTCGAGCTCGTTCTCATCGCTCAACCTGGCCTCTTCACGGGCAGGTCCACGAATCGCAGACGCGACGATGAAAGTCGCAATCACGGCGGCGGCGACGACGCCGGCGAAGATGCCCACCTGCCTGATGCGGGTCCGGGTGTCCGAGCTCCCGCTCTCCGCCGACTCCGCATGGCGAATGAGTTCCGGATCGAGCCGTCCGTCGCGCCGGCGGCTCCGACGCCCGAACAATCCGCTCTTCACGTTCCGCGCACTCGGGTCCCCTGGCACACCCACCCCCGGGGTTGGCGAGGGAACGCCGAATCCCGCCGCCCACGTGATGGACGACGGGGCGCCGATCTCGTCATGGTCCTCGAGGGACTTGGAGAACGGCCGAGGTCCGGGAGCCGAGCCGCCTCCCGGCATCGCCGCGTGCGCGGCGGTGGCCGCCTGCAATTCTCCGGCCTCAGGGGTGCGGGCCGGACATTCACGGCTCGGCTCCGCAGCGGTACCACCTGGCCCGTCCGAGAGGGGTGACATGAGGGCGTCGAAGGCGTCTCGGGCAGCGAGCGTTGCGTCCGGAGCGTCCTTGCCTTCCTGGGAGTCGATCATTTCACCTCGGGATCGTGCCGGAGCACGCCCAGCTCCGCCGGCCACCTGCAACTGCTATTCGACAGACCCCCGGACAGTTCCCGTCGGATCCGGCTCGCATCAACAGTGCCGTCACGCTTGGTCACCGGTCCCCTTGGGTTCGGCTATACCAAACCCGTAGATGACACTGCTGGGCCGGACTCTCGACAAACTCGACCGAATCCTACGCGTCCTACGCCGCATCGACACTGGCTTGTCCCTGCTCGTCCCCCCCTACATCGAGACCTGGGACCTGCTGGATCGTCGTGCCGGTGAGAGGATTCGGGGACTGCAGACTCCCGGTGGGGTACAGGTGGCGAAAGCTGCCACGCAGGCGGGGAGCTGGCCCACCCACGTCGGAGTGATGGTCGACGGGGCTGCCCAGGCTCGCATCAGGGGTGACCGGACGATCGCACTCACCACGATCGTCTCGATGGCCGGATGTTCCGGGATCTACACGGTCGTCAAGGCGGGGCTCGGCCGCGAGCGCCCCGACCCGGACGGTCATCGCGTGAGGGTCAGGGACGCCTCGTTTCCCTCCGGTCACGCCGCCACGGCAGCCGCAGCCGCACGGACGCTCGCCGAGCTCCACGACCTGCCGAAACTCCCCCTCTTCGCTCTGGCCGCAGGAGTTGCGTTCTCGCGCATCTACCTCGGGGTCCACCATCCGAGTGACGCCATAGCCGGCCTCGTGCTGGGTTGGTCTTGGGCATCGGCGGTATCAGCGGTCGGGTCGCGGTTCGCCCGGGACAGGGCCCTCCTACCGGACTCACCCAGGGGAGCCGGCACCGGTCGGGACACACCCGATGCGCCCCTCGAACCCCACACGCTCCCGGGGCCCAGCGCCGACCAGCTCCGCGCGCGAAGAAAGGCCCGAGCGTCGGGTCACCCGGTGTCGGACGAAGATCCGGACTGAGAACCTGGCCGCAGCAGAGTTCGGATCTCAGGCTGTCGCGATCGCGTGGCGAACCTCGGCACGGCGCAGCCTCGCCTGCGCGACCTCGTCCCCCTCGTCGTCCTTGTGGGCGCGAAGCCGCTCGAGATCGACACCGGCCTGCTCGGGGTCGATCTCCCCTGCCGGCTCGGCGTCATCCGTGAGCACGGAAGCCACGTTGTCGCGCACCTCGAGGAACCCGCCGAACACGGCAAACCGCTCGCCGACCGCCTCGCCGTGGTACAGGCGAAGCTCACCGTAGTCGAGGGCGAGAACGAGCGGCTCGTGGTTGTCGAGTATGCCGATCTCACCCTCGGTTCCGCGGGCGACGAGCATGTCCGCCTCACCCGTGTAGAGGATCCGCTCCGGCCTGACGATCTCGACGTTCACGCTGCGCCCTTCGCGAGCTCCCGGGCCCTGGCCCGGACCTCGTCGAGATTGCCGACCATGTAGAAGGCCTGCTCGGGTAGGTCATCCACCTCGCCCTCTACGAGTGCCTTGAAGCTCTCGATCGTCTCGGCAACCGGGACGTACACACCGGGGTTACCCGTGAACTGCTCTGCGACGAAGAAGGGCTGGGAGAGATAGCGCTGGACCTTGCGGGCCCGGGCGACGATCACCTTGTCCTCCTCGGAAAGCTCGTCCACGCCGAGAATGGCGATGATGTCCTGGAGCTCGTTGTAGCGCTGCAGGATCTCCTGCACCTGGCGAGCAACCCGGTAGTGCTCCTCACCGACGTAGCGCGGGTCGAGGATCCGGCTCGTCGAGTCCAGCGGGTCGACCGCGGGATAGATGCCGAGCTCGGAGATCTTTCGCGACAGGACCGTGGTGGCGTCGAGGTGAGCGAACGTCGTCGCCGGCGCAGGGTCGGTCAGATCGTCCGCGGGCACGTAGATCGCCTGGACCGACGTGATCGAGCGGCCATGCACGGAGGTGATCCGCTCCTGGAGCTGTCCCATCTCACCCGCGAGAGTCGGCTGGTAGCCGACTGCCGAGGGCATGCGGCCGAGGAGAGTCGACACCTCGGAGCCCGCCTGCGTGAAGCGGAAGATGTTGTCGACGAAGAGGAGCACGTCCTGCTTCATCTCGTCACGGAAGTACTCGGCCATCGTCAGCGCCGAAAGCGCCACGCGCAGCCGGACACCGGGCGGCTCGTCCATCTGGCCGAACACGAGGGCGGTCTTGTCGATGACGCCCGACTCCTTCATCTCGAGGAAGAGGTCGTTGCCCTCGCGTGTGCGCTCGCCGACACCTGCGAACACTGAGGCACCACCGTGCTGCTGGGCGACACGCGAGATGAGCTCCTGGATGAGGACCGTCTTGCCCACACCCGCGCCACCGAACAGGCCGATCTTCCCACCGGCGACGTACGGCTCGAGCAGGTCGATGACCTTGATGCCGGTCTCGAACATGACCGTCTTTGGCTCGAGGTCCTTGAACGCAGGCGGATCGCGATGGATCGGCCAGCGCAGGTCCCCGACATCAGCGCCAGGGTCGTCGAGCGTATC
>QWHP01000472.1 GCA_021404985.1 Actinobacteria bacterium ATB1 | reverse complement strand
GTGAGCGGGTGTCCCGAACGACAGGGCCGGTTGCGGGGGCTCGCAGTCGTCGTCGTCCTCGCCGCAACCGCGCTCACCGCGTGCCTGCCGAGCTCCGATGCGGGCATCGGCTGTGCGTGGAAGTACCGGGCCGACAAGGACACGCTCAACGTCGCATACCCGGACACCGGGGCCGTCTATTGGATCACGCGCTACGTCCTCTGGCCGGGCCAGAAGCTCACCGTGTCCGGCGCCTATCCCTTTGCCCGGTACTTCTCGTTCATCACCTACTCCTTGAACGGCAACGCTGTGGAAGTCGCGACGGATCGTGACATCGCGCCCGAGCCCGGCAGCACGAATCCCTTCAGCACTCCGGGAGCGCCGACAGACCCGAACTTGCGCCGGTACTCGGTCACCTTGGACCCGAACGCCGCTGTTTCCCCGGGGGACAACATGCTCGCTGCGGGACCGAGCCCGGGGGGGCATCGCCACCGGGACGCTCATCATGCGGGTATACGTCCCCGACGACCCGAACGACTTCACGGGGGGCGTCGGACTGCCCCAGGTCACCGTGAGCAACTTCGACGGCTCGGTGCGGTCGGTCGCCACCTGCCCGAACCACATCGGCGACAGCTCGATAGCGTCACTGGTCGGCCTCTTCGGTCCCGCGACGAACGCACCTCCCCAGCCACTACCCACCTTTGTGCGACCGCTGGTGACGTCCGCCCTGTACGCCAACCCGGACAACCAATACCTGTCGGCCATCGTCGAGCACATGCCCGGCGAGGTCGTCGTGGTCCGCGGGCAGGCACCCACGTTTCCCGACACGAGGGACGGCGATCCCGTGATGAGCCCGGCCCAGGTCCGGTACTGGTCGATGTGCACGAACGAGTACGCCAAACCGTACCGGGTCACAGACTGTGCCGCGGACCACGAGACCGAGATCACGCCCGACGGCCGCTACACCTACGTCATCTCCACGCCGGCAGACCGTCCGGCGAATGCCGGCACGGCGAACGGGGTCACCTGGCTCGACTGGGGCCGGACCACCGTCGACGGGGTCCTGCTGATGCGCCACATGCTGCCTGACCCGAGCTTCGCCGAGAGCATCATGTCCGTGCCCCCCGGGGAACCGGCGACGGCGACGATGGGCACCTACGCGCCGACGGGGGTCTACTGCGCGAAGGCGACGTTCGAGGCGGGTGGAGCCGCTGCCTGCGGCCTGCCCTGACCCGAGGCCAGGCGTGCATCTTCGACCGATTCGGCGACGACGGAGCACGCGACATCGGGCGGCTCGCCGTCGCGGTCATTGCCGGGATGCGTGTCCGCGGCGTCCGGCTCGGGTGTTTGCATTCCGGGCCAGTCTGTATAGTATCCCCATACCCACCCACCCATACACGGTGTGTGCGATCTCCCACCCACGCATACACCGCCGGATAGAGGCCCGGCCACACCCAGCCGGGCCTTTATCGCGCCCCCGTTGCCTGTCCCGGCGAGGAGGGTCGAGTGAGCGTTGAGAGCCTGTCCACGGACGTTCTCGTGATCGGCAGTGGCATCGCGGGTCTCTGGGCAGCGATCGAGGCGCACAGAAACGGTGTCGAGGACGTCACGATCGTCGACAAGGCCTCGATAGGCATGTCCGGCCAGTCACGCATGGCGGCGGGTGCGACGATCTACTGCCTCCCCAAGGACGACCTCGCCGCCTGCGTGGGAGACTTCGTTCAGGCACACGGCGGCCTCTGCCGACGTGACTTCGTCGTCGATCTCCTTTCCACGTCCCACCGAAGGCTGCGGCTCCTCGAGTCGTGGGGAGTGACTTACGCCTGTACCGGAAGCGGCGATGACGGGTACCTCCGGCTCCCGGCCCGGGGCCTTCCGCACAACCGCATGCTCGTGCGCCCCCGCCACGGTCGGCACTTCGGTGGCAAGGCTGTCGTCACCGCCCTGCGACGCGAGGTCGCAAGAGCGCGTGTGCGCCGCATACCGCGGTTCATGGTCACCGAACTGCTGGCCATCGACAGGACAGCGACCGGTGTGATGGGGGTCGACCGCACCACGGGCCGCCCCACGCACATTGCCGCCCCTGCCATCGTTCTCGCCTCCGGCGACTGCAGCTTCCGAGGAAACTACGTCGGCGTCGACGCAGCCACCGGGGACGCGCTCCACATGGGATACGAAGCCGGTGCCCGCCTGGTCAACTGCGAGTTCCTGAGCGTGAACACGGGATCGCCCTACTTCGGCTTCGAGGGCACCGGCGTGGCACTCCGCCTCGGCGGCAAGCTCGTCGACGCGGCAGGAAACCCCTTCATGTCTCGTCACCATCCCGAGGGGGACGCCGCCGAGATCCACCATGTCGTCGGCGC
>QWHP01000033.1 GCA_021404985.1 Actinobacteria bacterium ATB1 | reverse complement strand
GGAGTCGGCGCGCCATGGGGGCCGGCTGGGGGGTGTGTGGGGTCTCGGCGCGTGCGGGGTCTTGGCGCGTGGATTTTGGTTCTGGGGACGGAATCGGCGCGCCATGCGCGGGTTCGGTCGGGGGGGCGTGCGGGGTCTTGGCGCGTGGATTTGGTTCTGGGGACGGAATCGGCGCGCCATGCGCGCCCGGCGCACCAAGCGCGGGTTCGTGCCCGGCCGGGCCCTACTGGTAGCAACTCCCCGGTGGTGAAGACTGAACACCATTAGGAAGCCATCACGAACGTCCCGAACACCACGAACACGAACACGAACACCAAACGTTGGGATGGCAGCGGACTAGGGGAAGACATGCTCAAGCTCGACACGGTCATGGCAGTGGGTGGGTACGAGGAGGCCGCCGGCGTCGCACGGCGTGCCGAGGAGATGGGATTCGCCGGGATCTTCACGGCGGAAGCCATGCAGACGCCGTTCCTGCCCCTGGCTGTGGCGTCGACCGACACCGAGAGGATCGAGCTCGGGACGGCGATCGCCGTTGCGTTCCCGAGATCGCCGATGGTCCACGCCATGACGGCCTGGGACCTCCACAAGGGATCCAAGGGCCGGTTCATCCTCGGGCTCGGCACGCAGATCAAGAAGCACAACGAGCGTCGCTTCTCGGTCGAGTACGACCACCCGGGGCCTCGACTCAAGGACATGATCCTCGCAATCCGCCACATCTGGGACGCGTTCGACGGCAAGCACAAGCTCGACTACCACGGCGAGTTCTTCACGCACGACTACATCACGCCGTTCTTCAACCCCGGTCCCACCGGCTACGGGCAGCCGAAGATCTTCATCGCCGCTGTGGGTCCGTGGATGTGCCGGATGGCCGGCGAGGTTTGCGACGGCATCCACATCCACCCGTTCCACACCGTCGAGTACATCGAAGAAGTCGTGAAGCCCAACGTGCGGGAAGGCCTCGCGAAGGTGGGACGCAGCGAGGATGACTTCGAGTATGCGACCACAGCCTTCGTGCTTGTCGGGGACGAGGCACAGCAGGCGGGCATGGGAATGATGGCCCGCAACCAGATCGCCTTCTACGGGTCGACGCCGGCCTACCGCGCCGTTTTCGAGCTCCACGGTCTCGGACACATCCAGCCGGAGCTCCAGGGACTGATGCGTGAGGGGAAGATGGGCGAGATGGCGGACGTGATCACCGACGACGTGCTCGACCTCTTCGCCATCCGAAGCGACTTCGACGGACTCGCTGATGCCCTGCGGGCGAAGTACGACGGTGTCGTCGGCCGTCTCGGCTTCTACATGCCCGTCGTCGGCTCGGGCCAGGAGGACAAGTGGGAGCCGATCGTCAAGGAGTTCGCGTCCTGACAGCGAACTACCGCTTCGGGTGCTCATCTTGCGATGGCGCGAGAAGAATGCGGCCCGGAGAGGGAATCGAGGTGCGATGCAGGGTACGGAGCAGCTCCGGGTAGACGGCATCGACATCGCGTACGAGATCGAGGGGGCCGGACCGCCACTCCTTCTCGTGCACGGCCTCGAGAGCTCGCGTAGGGCGTGGGACGACGTCGTTCCCCTCCTCGCCCCTCACCACAGGGTCGTCCGGCCCGACCTCCGGGGCCACGGCGACTCGGGTGGCCCGCTCGATCCCACCGGCTATGCCGCCGAGACCGTGGGTGCGGACCTCCTTCGTCTGACGGAGTCGTTGGGGCTCGAGGATGTCCTCGTCGTGGCGCACAGCTTCGGTGGGACGTGTGCCCTGCTCGCCGCGCTGGAGAGACCCGACGCCTTCAGGGGGATCGTTCTCGTGAACTCGTGGACGTTCGGCATGCCCGAACAGGGACGCAGCCGGACTCTCCAGTACCTCGACGCCATCTCCAAGCGCGGGATACTCGGCATCTACGACATGACGCCGGCGCTTCGGCGGAACCACCCGACGGAGGGGTCTCGGTACGACGACCCCGTCTTCTCCGCGGCGCGGAGGTCGGAGAGGGCAAAGGTCAGATCCGAGGCCTACGTTGCGATCGCCGAGCAGAACCTGGACCGCCCTTCCTTCCACGAGGAGCTGCACAACTTGACCATCCCCACCTTGTTGGTCGTGGGGGACGGGGACAGCGTCATGCGACCCGCCATGGACTTCTTGCACGCCCTCGTCAAGCAGAGCGAGTTCGTCGTCCTCCCGCGGTCCGGTCACAATCCGATGTTCGACGCTCCCGAGGCACTCGCCGAATGCGTACTCGAGTTCGCCCGCACGCTCGGCTGAACAGGGCGACGCCTTATAGACTGGGCCGCCGTGCCCGATGCAGCACCCTCCCCAGCGAACGTCGACCGCGGCGCGGATCCTGACGCCGTCGAATACCACGCAATCGAGATCGGCGCCGGTCGCCCTGTCGTCTTCGTACACGACGTGTACGGGGCAGCCTCGAACTGGACTCCCACCATGGAGGCGTTGTCGGACGACTGGCGATGCCTTGCCGTAGATCTGCCCGGGCACGGCTCGACGTCGCGAGTCGATCCCGGAGCAGGTCTCGACTCGATCGCGGGGGATCTCGCGCAGGCAGTCTCGAGCCTGGGGGCTGCTCCTGCGACCTTCGTCGCCCATGGTGCCGCCGCGATCCTGGTGATGCGGGTTGCGGCCGAACGACCGGACCTCGCCACCGCAGTCGTGCTCGTGTCACCAGGGTTGGTTCCCATGTCCGCGGTCTCCGGGACGGAGGACGTGGGCGATCAGTGGTTCGGCGACGCGTACGGGGAGAGCTTCTTCGTCGAGCAGCCCGGGCGGGCCGCTGAGGAAGGCGATCGTGTGGCAGACCTCGACTTCGGGGCCGCGGCACCGCTTCATGCCGTGCTTGCGTCGCCTGCTGCGGCTGCCGTCCTCGAGTCGGCGCGCCCGCTGGGCAGGCCGACCCTGGTGCTCGGCTCCATGAAGGATCGCCTGGTCGCGCCATCGCGGATCGACGATCTCGCGCGACGCCTCGAGGCCGACGTCGAGTTCATGCCGACCGGCGGCCACATGCTCCCGGTCGAGAGGCCCGAACAGGTCACAAGCCTCATCCGTGTGTTCCTGGAGGGCCTGTGAGCATGCTCGCAGATGCGAGCCGGGGTGACGTCGCCGTGCTCCTCCTGAACCACGGTGCAGCGCCGGATCAGGCCTCGATCCCCGACTTCCTCGAGCGCATCTTCGCGGACCGTGACATCATCCGGCTGCCCGTCGGCCCAGTCCTGCAAGGCCGCCTCGCGTCACGGATCGCAACGGCGAGGACACCGAAGGTCGCAGCGCTCTACCGCTTCATGGGCGGCGGATCGCCCCTTCTCGGCTACATGCGTGCGCAGGCGCGCCTCCTGCGGGACGAGCTCTCGGGCATACCCGTCTACATCGGGCTCCGGTACCACGAGCCGAGCATCCGCGCCGCGGTCGCTCAGGCAGTCGCCGCCGGAGTTCGCCGTCTCGTCGTCGTGCCCCAATATCCGCAGTACTCGATGACGACGGTGGGATCGTGTTGCGCTGAGCTCGATCGCGCCCTCTCGGAGGTACCCGAGGCACGGAGGCCGGTCGCATCCTACGTCGGCGCATTCGGGACGGACCCGGCGTACGTCTCACTCGTGGCCGAGAGCGTACGCCTGTGTCTCGAGCGGGTTCCCGCCCCGGTGTCCCTCGTCTTCACGGCGCACTCGGTGCCGATGCGCTTCATCGACGAAGGCGATCCATACAGGGACCAGATCGAGGAGCAGGCCGGCCTGATCGCAGCGGACATCGGACGCAAGGGAGGAGTGGCGGACGGATACGAGATCGGCTACCAGAGCCGCACAGGGCCGGTGAAGTGGCTGGGCCCCGAGACGGTGGAGGTCGTAGCGCGCCTCCTCGAGGAAGGGCGCAGGAGCATCGCTCTCGTCCCCCTTTCGTTCGTGCAGGACCATCTCGAGACCCTCGTCGAGCTCGACGTTCTGCTCGAGAGCGACGTCCTATCCGCCGGCGGGACGTTCGTCCGGGCGCGGCCGCGCTTCTGCACCCGGAGCTTCGCGAAGGTCATTGCAGGCCGGGTCGAAGCGGTTCTGGCCACCGATGGCCGGACCGACTTCCATGCCTCCTAGCATTCGCCGATCGTGAGTCTCGATGCCTGGCTGACCCTGGCCGTCATCCTCGTAACCCTCGCCCTTCTGGTCACGGAACGGGTGCCGCCCTCCGCCGCGATGTTCGGGGCCGTGGTCGTCCTGCTCCTGTTGCAGGTGATAGAGCCGAGCGAGGCTCTCGCCGGCTTCGCGAACGAGGCGCCGTTCACCGTCGCCGCGCTGTATGTGATCGCCGCGGCGATGGAGGCAACAGGGTCGACGGCACCCCTCGTGTCGATCTTCGGGAAGGGTACGGGTGAGCGCAAGAACCTCCTGAAGGTCACCGGCGGCGCCACCGTTGCGTCTGCGGTGATGGCGAACACCACCGTCGTCGCGTCGTTCGCCCCGGTCGTCTCGTCCTGGGCACGGCGCAGAGGTCTGGCGCCATCCCGGTTCCTGCTGCCGCTGAGCTACGCGTCCCTGCTCGGCGGCTTGATCACCGCGATCGGCACTTCGACGAACATCACTGTGAGCGGACTGCTCCAGGACAGCGGGCAGCCGGCCCTCGGGATGTTCGAGGTGACGAAGGTCGGCGTTCCGATCGCCCTCGTCGGGTTGGGGCTCCTGGTCCTCACCTCCCCGTGGCTCCTTCCCAAGCGCCGGGACATCTTCGCCGAGGCAAGAGAGGACACGAAGGAATTCACGGTCGAGATGGTCGTCCGTGGTGGGGCCTTGGACGGCAAGAGCATCGAGGATGCCGGGCTCCGCCATCTCAAGGGAGTGTTCCTCGTCCAGATCGAGCGCGGGAACCACGTCATCGCTCCGGTCGGGCCGGACGAGGTGCTCGAGGACGGCGACCGGCTTCTTTTCGCGGGTGACGTGTCGATGATCGTCGACCTGCAGACCATGCGTGGTCTCGAGTCTGCGGAGATCCACCACTTCGACTTCGGGGACGGGGGCCTGGAACACCGCTTCTACGAGGCCGTGATCGGCGCCGAGTCGCCCCTGTCGGGTCAGACCCTGAAGGGGATCGACTTCCGGAGCCGGTACGGCAGCGCCGTCGTCGCGATCCACCGCGCGGGTGAAGCGATCCACGCCAAGCTCGGCGAGGTGGTGCTCCGGCCCGGCGACGTGCTTCTGGTCCTCGCCAAGCCCGACTTCCAGAAACTGTGGCGCCGCCGCCCCGACTTCCTCGTCATCGCCGCGGTCGGAGGGACGAGTCCCGTCCGCACGAACAAGGCGTGGATCGTCTACGTGCTCCTCGTCGCGTTCATCGTCGTCTCCGGTCTCGGCTGGCTCTCCCTCCTCGAAGCCTCCCTTCTCGTCGTGCTGCTGCTGGTGCTCCTCGGTGTGATGTCCCCGAGCGAGGCGGGCAACGCCGTGGACCTGAACATCGTCGTCCTGATCGCGGCGAGTTTCGGGCTCGGAAACGCGGCAGCGGAATCGGGGCTGGCGGAGACCCTCGGAGGCGGGCTCGTCTCGGCGACGTCGTTCCTCGGCTCGATCGGTGTCCTCGGCGGGGTGTTCCTCGCGACGATGCTCCTCACGAATCTCATCTCCAACAACGCGGCCGCCGTACTCGTCTACCCGATAGCGATCGCAGCCGCCAACGAGGCCGGGGTGGACGAGCGCGGCGTGGCGATGGCCCTCCTCGTCGCCGCTTCAGCCGCGTTCCTGACGCCGATCGGCTACCAGACCAACATGATGGTCATGGGTATGGGAGGCTACCGGTTCACGGACTTCAGCCGGGTCGGGTTCCCGCTCACGATCGCGACGATGGCCGTCTCTCTGGCGCTCATCCCCGTCTTCTGGTGACGAGCCCGCCATCTCTCATCGCGCCTTCGACGCGCCCGGCGACGCTCCGTGCCGCACGTCTGGCTATGTGCCAAGACGAGACCGGGGAACGATCGGCCGACGGCGGGCTGTAGAGCACGTCGACGCCGGCGAAGGCGTCGCGTCCTATGTCCCAGACGAATCCCGGGAAGCGGCTGTGCAGGCGACGCGAGCGCTCTGCAATCCGCGCGAGGCGGTGCTGCTCGCCGAGCGTCAGGTGTATCCCGTACTCCTCGCGTATGGAGCTCGGCAGGCCCGAGACAGCGAGGTGCCGCCACAGCCACGTGACGGAGCGGAGTGCCCCGGGACGACGCGGGTAGAGGATCTCCCACCGAAGCGACCGGGCTTCGTCGGTGACACGAGCGCCCTTCAACTGGTGGTCGAACCATTTCGTGAACGTCACCCAGTCGGGTGGGGCCTGGTCGGACGTGCCGAGGACGGCTGACCGCCGGACCGCAGCCTGGTAGAAGCTCTCCCTCTCGTCGCGGGCGAGAGGGCGGACGAAGTCCTCGAAGACGTCGACCCCGCTGTTCATCAGGCAGGCGAGCGTGTGGAACATCAACTCGGGGTCGGAGGCGCGCCAACCCTGGCCGCGAACAGGCCGGTGAATCCGACGCAGGTGCATGGCAAGGCGATGACGTTCGTCCTCGTTCCCGAACGCCAGCGTGAACACGGCTTGGATGGTGCTGGCCAACCTCCTGTAGGGGTCGCCGTCGATCCGGCCGAACGTCGTCATGGCCTTGGCGATCTCGGGCCGGGCGAGCACCTCGAGCATGACTCGCCCGCCTGAGAGGAGCACGAAGACGTCCCCTGCGACTTCGGCGAGCACGGCGTCATCTGCGGAGTGCCCGGCGCCGTCCGGGCTGGGTTCGTGTCGAACCTCCTCGGCTGCGGGGACAACGCCTGATCGTTCCGCCGTCTTCGCGGCGACAGTCTCGGCCACCACCCGTACCAGCCCCATACAGCCTCCCTCGACCCGGATCGCGCCCCGCTCCACGCAGGGGCACCCGAGTCCAAAACGTCCGAGTCGTCCTATTCCAGAGTCAACGCACCTTTTCCTGCAGACACATGGAGCATGGCCGTTTCGCCGCGTTCGTGCAACAGGCGCACACGGGCCACGCCGTCGGCTATGCAGGCGTTGACACCTACGCCGCGCCAAGCCCAGCCTGCGACGTCCACCCCCCCCAAGGTGTCGAGCTCGTTCTCGACGACCGAGACTCTGGCACGATGGCCGAGCTGGTATTGGGGAATCCCTCGCTCCTGCCGGACGACGTGCGACCAGACGGGGACGATCGTCCTTCCGAGCGCCTTCCCGAGGTCACGCACGGCGATGTCGAGGAGAGCTGCGTCGTCGGCCGCGACGAGCGCAGGTCGCAGTGCTCCACCCAACATGACGCGAGCCAACCCCATGCCCTCCGGCGCTCGTCGCGGATAGAGGTGGGAGTCGAAGGTGGCTCCGAGGATCTCCACAGAAGACGAAGGATGCGCGAGGAACCCGAAGCCAACATGGTCGGCGAGCACGTCCGCTTCGAGCCCGACCGCGACGATCGCGATCGGAGACCGCGGGATGGCCCGAGTTGCCGAGGCGGCATCGGGCGCCAGGGGGTCGAGCAGCTCCGCGACGGTCTCCGGCGTGCACGCCAGCAGGAGTCGTTGCGTTTCGATCACTCCGTCAGGGCAGGTGACGCGCCACCTGCCTTTCCCGGAATCGCCGGCCGGTTCGATGCCTGACACGGGTGCGTCGGTCCGTAGGGCGACGCCCGCAGAGGTCAGCCAGCCGGCGATCTCCAGCGCGAGGGACTCCATACCGTCGACGAAGCTGTGGAGACGGCCGCGCGGGACACCGGCTGCCCTCGAGGCGCGCACGCGCCGAAGTCCGGCGCGCATGATTCCACCTCCTGCCTCGAGCTCCTTGAGCACAGGGAAAGCGGCGTCGACGCTGACGTTGTGGGCATCCCCTCCCGTGATGCCCGACACGATCGGCTGTGCGAAAGTCCTGGCGATCTCGCCGCCGAGGCGTCGGGCGACGAAGTCCGAGACACTCTCCTCGCCGTCTGCGGCACGTCCGGCGAACGGCTCGCACAGAACACCGAGCTTCGCCCACGGGCTGACCAGGCGGGTGCGGAGCAGCTCGGGAGGGGACGCTGGGACGGGTTCGAGCCGGTCGTCCACGAACAGCCACCGTCGCTTCGCGGCGTCGGATGCTGCCGCGAGGGAAGGGGGAGTCCCGATCGTGGCGAGCGTCGAAGACGTCGCCGGGGCCGGGAGCAGGAAGGAGGCCGCCGCGCTTTCCGTGAGCCAGCCCTCGGAGTCGCGTCCGGACCGGAGAACGCCCCCCACACGGCCGGAAGACTCGAGGACCGCCACATCGCCGAACTGGAAAGCCTCGATCGCGGCTGCCAGGCCGGCGACGCCCGCCCCGACTACCAGTGTCGCGACATCTGGCATGTCCCGGGTCATCGGCTTTCCTCCGTGATGTCGATCTCGCCCACGTGGTCAGGCCAGCCGACCACGGCGTCGACGAGCGCATCTACCGACTCGACAGGCGTGTCGGGCGTGAGGCCGTGTCCGAGGTTGAAGATGTGTCCCGGGCTGCCGCCGACGAGCCCGAGTATCCGCCGTGTCGCTGCTGCGGTTGCGTCCGGGCCGGCGAGCAACGTTGCCGGATCCAGATTCCCCTGGATGGAGCGCCGGCTCGACGGATGGTTCAGGTGCGCATCCTCCCGCGAGCCGATGGCCTGCCAGGCCTCCACGATGGGGAGGCGCCAGTCCACACTGACGACGTTGACGGGAAGGCTCCCGGAGAGGTCCAGCAGGTGGGTTGCGTTCGGCGCGAAATACGTGACTGGCCCTTGCCCGTCCATCCGGGCCAGAAGGCGTTCGAGGGAGGGGCGCACGAGGTCGCGATAGGTTTCTCGCGACACGAGCCCGACCCAGGAGTCGAAGAGCTGGACGGCGTCGGCCCCTGCGACGAGTTGCGCGACGAGGTAGTCCGCCATCGCATCGGCAAGGACCGCGAGGATCGAGTCGAAGCCGCTCGCCGGGTCCAGTGCCATGGCACGTGCCGTGAGGAAGTCCCTTGTGCCGCTCCCTTCCACCGCGTACGCGGCGAGAGTGAACGGAGCGCCGCAGAAACCGATGACCGCTCGTTCGCGGGGGAGGGCGGCACGGACCTGCCCGAGGGTTTCCAGAGTGGACTCGACCGTGGACGCATCGAACTGTCCCAGCTCGGTGGCGCTGCGCACGGGTTTGTCGAGGCGTGGGCCGGGGTCGAACGTCATCGAGATGCCCATTCCCTCGAGGGGGGTCATGATGTCGGCGAAGACGATCGCTGCGTCGAGACGGAATCGCTGCATCGGCTGGAGGGTCAACTCGGTTGCGACGGACGGGTCGGCAATGGCGTCCTGGAAACCGACGCGGGACCGCAGCTCCCTGTATTCGGGCAGGTATCGCCCGGCCTGACGCATGAGCCACACGGGGGGGCGGTCGAGGGCGCGTCCCGCGACGGCGTCGAGATACCTGTTTCCGGACGCGGTCATCCCGTCGCTCATGTCCATGTCCGTTCGAGCGCGGTGGTGAGGACGCGTGCGGTCTCCTCCACCGTGTCCTCGTCGTGCGAGAGTGTCGTGAAGGCAGTCTCGAAGGCGGACGGCGGCAACAGGACGCCTTCCTCGAAGGCGTACGTGAAGAACCGTCCGAAGGCGGCGAGGTCGGCCGCCTCGGCGTCCCCGTACTCGCGCACCGGTGTCTCGGTCATGAAGACCGTCCACATCGATCCCACCCGCTGCACGGTCACAGGCAGCTCCAGGGTCCCGATGACGTCCCACAGGGCGTCCTCGATGCGGGCCGACGATGCTTCGAGGGCGTCGTAGATCTCGGGCTCGTCCGAGAGGCGCCGCAGCGTGGCGAGGCCTGCCGCGACCGCCAACGGGTTTCCTGCCAGCGTCCCCGCCTGATACACGGGCCCCGACGGGGACACCATGGACATGAGGTCTTCTCGTCCCCCGTACGCGGCGGCCGGTAGGCCGTGACCGATGATCTTGCCCATTGTCGTCATGTCGGGTAGGACGCCGTAGAGCTCCTGGGCGCCGCCCGGTGAGACGCGGAAGCCCGTCATCACCTCGTCGAACACGAGGATCGACCCGTGCTCGTCACAGATCTGGCGCAGCCCCCCGAGGAAGCCTTCCTCGGGCGGAACGCAACCCATGTTCCCCGCGACCGGTTCGACGATCACGGCAGCCACGGGTTCCGTCTCGAAGGCCTGTGCGACCGAGTTGAGGTCGTTGAACCGGGCGATCAGTGTGAGATCGGCAAGGGCCGCTGGAACACCCGGCGAGTTCGGCGTCCCGTGAGTTGCGGCACCCGAGCCTGCTGCGACGAGGAAGCTGTCGGCGTGGCCGTGGTAGCAACCGGCGAACTTCACGATGTGGTCTCGCCCGGTCGCTGCCCGGGCGACACGCACCGCGCTCATCGTCGCCTCGGTACCACTGGACACCCAGCGCACCATGTCGAGTGAGGGCACCATCTCGACGACCAGTTCCGCGAGCTCGACCTCGGTTTCGGTGAGGAGACCGAAACTCGTTCCCCGCTCCGCTGCCTCCTCGACCGCGTCGACCACATCGGGGTCTGCGTGTCCGAGGACAACTGCGCCCCATGAGGAGATGTAATCGATCCACTCGCGCCCGTCCACTGCACGCACGCGCGCACCCGCGGCCGACTGGACCACGGGCGCCTCGCCGCCCACCGACCCGAACGCCCTGACGGGGGAGTTGACTCCACCGGGCAGGACGCGGCGCGCCCTCTCGAAGACGTCGGATGAGGCGCCCAGGGAGAAGATGTCGGTCATCGGTGCTCCGGCTGTCCTTCTTCGGCTGCGGTCTCGCGGGACTCCGCCCGCAGCATGGTATTTCGCGACCGCCGTTCCCGATCAACCATGGCGCTGGCCGTCCTGCCCGGCAAGGCCGAGAGCGTCCGCCACCGCACGCGCAAGGGCTCCGAAGGCCGGAACGCTCGCGACGACGTCAGGTGCGCGCAGCAGCTCGCACAGCGCGGCCGTCGTCGTGGGTCCGATGGACGCGAGGACGGTTCCTGCAAGTGGGGCTCCGGCTGTCCGCTGCCTTGCGAGCGCCTCCGCGGTCCCGCGCACCGCCGACGGAGACGCGAACGTGACCGCACTGGGTCCCGATGCCAGGGCGCTGCGGATCTCTTCGGGATCCACCGGCTCGATCCGGTAGGCGACGGGGTCGTCGACCATGACACCCGCCTGTCGCAGTCTGGTGGCGAACCCGGAATCGGCTCGATCGCTCCTCGGGTAGAGCAGGCGATCCCCGGACCGAAGGCGTTTCATGAGGTCGTCGGCGAGCCCAGCGGCTCCCCGCTCACCCACGACTGCGACTTCGATCCCGAGCTCCTCCAGGGCGGCGGCAGTCGACGCCCCGACGGCGGCATGGCTGGCCCGGCTCCGAGGAGGGGCAAGAGCATCGACCGCGACCGCGCTCGTCCAGGCAACCCAGTCGTAGGAGGACCAGTCCGGCCCGGGACCGTCGAATTTCATCGGGGCGTAGGAGAAGGCAGGCACGACCACAGGTTCGGCGCCGACCGCGCGCAGCGCCCTGGAGAGCGGCCCGTCGTCGCCCTCGGGTCTCGTCACGAGCACCCTGGGAGCCTTTGAGGGGTTCACGCAAGGGCCTCGGCAGCGAGACGCTCCCCGAGTGCCGCTGCGTCGGAGCGTCCAGCACGTCCCGACCCGCTGCGGCCCTCGTAGTACCAGTCGAGTCTCAGGCTGTCCCCCTCGACGGCCGCGAGGGCGCCGGCCGATGTGCGGCAGCCCGCACCCGTGGCGGCCAGCCACGCGCGTTCTGCGTCGACGGCCAGCCATGTGTCGGCATCCGAGACGGCGGCTGCAATCCTCGTGGTCACGTCGTCGTCGACCCGGCATTCGAGGGCGAGTGCGCCCTGGCCCGGCGCCGGGACGAAATCGAGCACTTCGGCGACGGCGTGCCCGAGTCCGAGGCGTTCGAGACCGGCGCGGGCGAGGACTGCGGCGTCCACGTCTCCGACCTCGACCTTACGTACCCGCGTGTCGACGTTGCCGCGCAGCTCGACGACGGAAAGGTCCGGTCTGCGCTCGAGGAGCTGAAGCCGACGGCGTGGGCTTCCCGTCCCGACGACCGCGGCAGGATCCAGGTCGCCCAGTCCGCCCCGGGAGCGGGACACGAGCACGTCCTCGGGGTCCGCCCGCCTGGGTACGCCCGCGACGTGGAGCCCCGCAGGCTCCTGTGTCGGGAGGTCCTTGAGGGAGTGGACGGCAAGGTCTGCGTCCCCGCAGAGAAGGGCATCCTGGAGTGCCTTGGTGAACGCACCTATCTCGGGGAGGGCGGTGAGGGGGGATTCCCTGTCGAGGTCGCCGAACGAGGAGATCGTCACCGTCTCGATGTCCAGATCGGGATGCTCGGCGCGGAGGGAGTCGATCACCTGCCCCGTCTGGGCGATGGCAAGGCGCGATCTACGTGTTGCGACACGGAGTCGGGTCACATGTCCTCTCGGGAGGACTGGCGCGCGACGGGATCGAACGGGCATTGTCCGATCCCGAGGATGTCCTGCGCGGTCTTGGACTGCGAGACGGCCTCCGGATGGGAGGACAGGTACTCGAGGGGGTCGTGTAGGAGACGGTTCGTGAGCGTGCGCGCCATCTGTGCGATGATCTCGCGCTGGTGGGGGTCCACCTCGCCGAGCCGCCCGACGGCTCTCTC
>QWHP01000471.1 GCA_021404985.1 Actinobacteria bacterium ATB1 | reverse complement strand
GGCGCCCTCGGAAACACGGTCACGGTCCGCCGCGCCCCCATAGGCGTCGCCGCGGGAATCATCCCGTTCAACTTCCCGGTCTTCATCAGCATCCTCAAGCTCGCACCCGCCTGGCTCGCGGGCTGTCCGATCATCATCAAGCCGGCTCCGCAGACACCCCTCGACGCCTACCTGCTTGCTGAGGCGATCGAGGCCGCCGACGTGCCCGAAGGGGTCGCGTCGGTGATCCCCGCAGGCGACGACGAGAGCGAGTACCTGGTCCGCCACGACGGGATCGACAAGGTCGGCTTCACGGGAAGCACCGCTGTCGGACGCCGCATCGGAGCCATCTGCGGTGAGCGACTGCGTCCCGTGACGCTGGAACTGGGCGGAAAGTCCGCCGCGATCGTTCTCGACGACTTCGACATCGACGCCAAGCTCAACGACCTCATAGGGTCGGCACTTCTCAACAACGGGCAGGCGTGTGGTGCCCAGACTCGCATCCTGGTCTCGCAAAGGCGCTACGACGAAGTCGTGGATGCCCTCGGTCAGGCGATCGGAGCCATGCCGGTCGGGGACCCGATGGACCCCGGCACCCTGATCGGACCTCTTGTGGACAAGGCGCAGCAGGAGAGGGTCCGGGGCTACCTCGACATCGGCAAGTCCGAAGGTGCCCGAGCGGTTGTCGGCGGCGGAATACCTGCCGACCTGCCCGAGGCAGGGTGCTACGTGGAGCCAACCCTGTTCGCAGACGCCGACAACTCGATGCGCATCGCGCGCGAGGAGATATTCGGACCGGTTCTCACGGCGATCCCATACGACGACGAGGACGAGGCACTCGCCATCGCCAACGACTCCCCGTATGGACTCTGCGGCACCGTGTGGTCCCAAGACGAGGAGCATGCCAAGGATGTCGCCACGCGCATGCGGACGGGCGTCGTGGCGCTCAACTCGAGCTACATAGTGGAGTTGAGGAACCCCTTCGGGGGCTTCAAGGACTCCGGTATCGGACGCGAGATCGGCCCCGAGGGCATCGACCCCTACACCGAGGTGCAGTCCATCGTCGGCCCCCCTCCGTTCTGATCGCCGGAGGCTCCCAGATCCCGCCCAGAGGCCTCCCATACCCGGATGTCACTGTCCGGGGAGACCGCTCAGCTTCCTGTGATCCCAGGAGACGATCCGCTCCGGTCTCACCGTGACCAGGACGCGCTTAGCCGCTTGACGCTCCATCACCGAGCGGACGGCGGGATCGTCCCTTGCGACCTCGGGCAGATCTGCACCTGCCCCGCTGTTGGCGACGGCTTCGAGAAGCGTGTCGACAGTCCGGTCGAGGTCCCTTTCCACCTCGGCCTTTCCGCGGATCATGACCCCGCGCAGATCCTCGTAACGGGTCCCCGCCTCCAGAAGGATCGTCGCCCGGGGATCACGTTTGAGGTTCCTGATCTTCTGGCTCTTCTCATACGTCGCGAACCGCACGACCGCACCCGGATCGACGGCACAGAACATCGCGACGACATGGGGCCAACCGTCCGAGCCATTCGTCGTGACGACAAACGAGCCTCCCTCCTCGAGGAACGCCTGAACCTCGTCCTCGCTCATCCTCGTGTCCTGCGCCCGCGGCATTGGCAACCCCCTGGCCCCGTAGTCTGTGATTGCCCCGGAGCGTAACGGCGACGCCATTCGGACAACCAGACCACCGCACAGGCCGAGCAGGAAGTCGGGAGGGGAAATGCCGGCAGAGAGGCACCTCGTCGTGACCGGATCCTCGACGGGACTCGGTCGCGTGATCGCCGCGGAAGCCCTGGGCCGGGGCTGGTCCGTCATGGGTACAGTCCGCAAGGAGGCCGACGCAAACCTCCTCCGAACGCATGGCATCACTCCGGCTCTCTGCGACGTCACCGATCGGGACGACGTCGCCGCGCAGTCACATGCTGCTGCTTGTGCGCGTCGCGGACGAACGCTGGATCGCCGATGTCGGCTTCGGCGGACAGACGCCGACAGCACCTCTGCAGCTCGACAGCGACGCCGTTCAGGCCACGCCGAACGGCTCATATCGCGTCGCCCGCGACGGCGAGGCGTTCGAGCTGCTCGCGCAAATCGGCGGCGAATGGAAGCTGCTGTATCGCTTCGACCTGCAGCGCCAGTTTCGCTCCGACTACGAAGTCGCCAACTGGTACGTATCGACCCATCCCGAATCGCCCTTCGTGACGACCCTGATTGCAGCGCGGGCCGACCGCGGGCACCGCTATACCCTGCGCAACCACGAGTTTGCGATCCATCACGCGAGCGGCCGCAGCGAACGGCATCGGCTCGCGAACCTTGCCCGACTGCGCGCGGTTCTTGAACCCGAGTTGAGGATCCGGCTTCCTTCGCAT
>QWHP01000032.1 GCA_021404985.1 Actinobacteria bacterium ATB1 | reverse complement strand
CGACGGCGACGGCACGGGCGCCCCGATGCCTTAACGGACTGTTGACATTTCCCACGAGTCTCCTCTGACAAGCGCGGCCGATCGTTACATCGCACACACAAACGTCGGAGGAGACGCCAATGCCACATGACCGACCCGAACGCCCCCGCAGACTCCGTCTCGGGTGCATGGTTCTCGTCTCCCTGGCGATGCTGGCCGTCACGGGCACGGCCTGTGGGGCGAGGGACGAGGCCGCACCCGCCTCCCGCGCCACCCCGCTCCGACTCCCTGCCGCGAGCACGACGGCGCCGACCACGGCGCCCTCGCCGAGCAGCGGGACGCCGGCGAGCCTCGACGGCGATGTCGAGCAGGCGCTCGATGCCGTGGGCGCCTCGCTCGCCGCCGTGGAAGAGCAGCTCGCCGGGATCGATTCCGACATACGGACAGGAGAGGAATGATCATGACCTTCACCAGCCGAACTCGCACCCTCGCGCTGGGGGCTTTCGTCGCGTGCTTCACAGTCGCGGCCGTCTTTTCGGCCTTCCCGTCGACCGCGCAGGAACCCCCGGGGCGCCGCGATCCGTCTGCTGCGCTCTCTCAGATCAAGGAACGGGCCGCGGTCGCCGTCGACCTTCGCCTCGACGCGATCTCGGAGATGGAAACCGCCGTCGGGGACTCGAACGTCGTCACGGAGGAGCACCGCTCCGTTCTTCTCGACATGCTTGCCTCGACTGCGGCCGGTCTGACTTCCCTCGGGGAGACGATCGCTGCGGACACCGAGATCTCCGAGGCACTGGCGCACAGCGCCAAGATCGTGACCGACTACCGCGTCTTCGTCCTCCTGCTCCCACAGGTGAGACTCGTGCTCGCATCCGACGGAGTCGAACGGGCGGCCGCAGTCCTGGGCGACGCAGCCGCTACTCTCGAGGCCGCATCGACCGCCGCACGCGAGCAGGGACGGGACACCACCGAGGCGGACGCCGCCATCGCACGTCTGCGTGAGAACCTGGAGGCCGCCAAGGTCCTCGTCGAGGGGCTCGCCTCAGAGGTGCTCGCACTGGATCCTTCGGGCTGGCCCGACAACGAGGCGGCACGCGACCAGGCGCGCGACGACGTCAGAGATGCGGCCTCGGCGCTCCGTGAGGCCAGGGGCGCTGCGCACGAGGCGGCACGCGCCCTGCACGCGGCACCCGCCGCCGCGTGAGCACGGCGTTGGCCGCAATCATTCATGAGACTGGTCGAGTGGGGCGGTGAGCGAGTTCCGGAATCCCTGTTGTCGGTTCCCGTCGGGAGTGTGGGTGATCGGGCGTCGGCAGCGGTGTCTCGGGCTGCTGGGTGACGGGTGGGGACGCGCGTTGCCGCGGAAGCGCTTCTACGTCTCTCGTCTGGGATGGCTGTCGATTCAGGTGACCAGGAGGCGGTCGAGACGTTCGTATCCGACGAGGGCGGCTGGGTCCATGGCCGGGCTCGGTCGAGGCGCAGACGGAAGCGCCGGGCGTGACTTACGATGCGGGCGGCTCCTCCTCGGCATTCCGGAACTCGAGTGACGCAGAGTTGATGCAGTAGCGGACTCCGGTGGGGGCGGGTCCGTCGGGGAACATGTGGCCGAGGTGCGCTCCGCAGTTGTCACAGTGCACCTCGGTCCTTATCATCCCGTGGCTCGTGTCGAGCTCCTCCCGCACGGCGCCTTCTGAAACCGGTGTCGTGAACGACGGCCAGCCCGTTCCGGAATCGAACTTGTCGGAGGAGTCGAAGAGCTCCTCACCGCAGACGACGCAGAGGTACCGGCCCGGTTCGTGGTTGTCGACGAGAGCGCCGCTGAAGGGGGCCTCGGTGCCCTTCTCCTGGGTCACGTGGAACTGCTCGGGAGTCAGCCGTGATCTGAGCTCCGTCTGGTCGGACTCTCTCGCCATGACGCTCCGCACCTCGCTCGTCGGGTTGGTTCCGAGCTTAAGTGATTTCGGGGTGGACGCGACGCAGCACCGGCGTTATTGTGATCTCACCCCGAACGGACGGGACATCCCCCGGCGAGGACAGGCACGACGGCATGTCGGTTATGGTCCCCCGGAGATGCTCGGTCTGTTCGGGGTTCACTGTTCAGAGGCAGTTCAGAGGCGAGGCAGGACTTCCTCGGCGTAGAGCTTCAGGGACCGCCAGCCCAGCTCCGGTGGTGCCCCGCCGACGAGCGGGAAGTGGATCACCGGATTCATCGGCCCCTCCGACCTGATGCGCTCGACACATTCGTCGGGGGTGAGGACGAGGTATCGGCCCTCCTCCTTGAGCTCGTCCAGCGTCCTGGCGTGTGAGGTCACCTGGGAACGGACGTCCGGTGTCTGCCAGGCCTCGTACGTGACCGCGTCGTGGAGCATGTAGGGTGCCCACTCCTCCCAACCCTTCTCGGGGTCCTCGTGCACGTAGACCATCGCGGCCTCACCCGGCAGGATCACGAAACCGTCCTCGAAGCCCTCCTCTGCGGCCAGCGACTCGTAGCGCTCGGCGAGCCCGGCGTCGTTGATGGCGGGCACGAGGGGGAGATGGAACCGCACGGCACGGCGCACTGCCGCTTCCGACGATCCGCCGACCATGATCGGAGGGTGAGGCTGCGTGTACGGCCGCGGAAGAACCCTCACGTTGCGACCCCTGAAGTCGAAGCGCTCCCCGGTCCAGGCCGCCAGGAGGGTTTCGATGCATTCGTCGAGGAGCTTCCCGCGTCTCGTCCAGTCCAGGCCCGCGGCCTCGTACTCCTCCCTACGGTAGCCGATGCCCAGCGTCGACGACACGCGGCCCTTGCTCGCGAGGTCGACGACTGCAAGCTGCTCGGCGAGGCGGACCGGGTCGTGCAGGGGCGCCAGCAAGGCACGGATCGTGATTCGGATGCGGGCTGTCCGGCCGGCGATCGCTGCCGCCATCACGAGGGGTGCGGGTAGGTAGCCGTCGTCGGTCTGGTGGTGCTCGGACAGCACGACGAAGCCGAAACGGTTCTGGTCTGCGAACTCCGCCATGTCGAGTGCAGCCGGATAGAGGTCGTTCGGTGACGAGGCGCTCTCGGGTGCTCTCATGTCCAGACGGAGGATGGACAGTACCACTGGGGTTTCTCCTCCCGACGCCGACAACCCGCACAGACCATACAGCCGCCGGATGCAGGTGGCCCGAATCCGGCGACGGGTCAGGTACCCGGGTCAGGCGCTGGAGCGTCCTCTTTCCTCGATTGCCCAGACGTCGTCGAGGAAATCCGCGACAGCGCCGGTGAGGCGATCGGGCATGAGACGCAGCTCGACGGGCGACCTCGCATGCAGGAGCTCGGCGTTCGGGAGCTGGCGTGCGAGGTTCGCCGCGTCCGCGAAGGGATGGATGAGGTCGTAGACGTGACCAAGGACGACCGCGGGTGTCGCGATCGCGGCACGTTCCTCCTGCGTCGGCGCCGTCGGGCCGACGAGAACGCCGTGGAGCAACGCGGGGAGGCTCTCGGGTGGGAGGGAAAGCGCGGCGAGGGCACTGTTCAGCGAACCGAACCTCGTACGCGGAAACCTCGCGAAGAAGGACGACGTGACACGAAGCAGCGGCCTTCCGTAGTGGGCGAGGATCACCATCGGTGCGAACAGCAGGGCCGCCGTCGGCACGGCGTTCTCCAGAACGGGCATCTCGATCACGAGTCCCCGGACGCGTTCGGGGCGACGCGCAGCCGCGAACAGGCTGACATTCGCACCGAGAGACATGCCCCCGAGGACGGCTTCGCGCACCTCGAGCTCGTCGAGGAGGGCGAACACCTGATCGGCGTACATGTCGATGCGATATTCGGATGCGTGCGTCGGTTTGTCGCTGCGTCCGTGCCCGAGCAGGTCGAGGAGCACGACACGGTTCCCGCGCTCGGCGAGGGCGCGTGCGATCCCTTCGTTCATGCCTGAGTCCAGGAGCAGTCCGTGCATGTACACGAGGGGCCGGTCACCGTTCCCGTACGACTCGTAATAGAGGGTGTGGCCCCGGTGTACGAAGGTGGACGACTTCATTGCTCAAGAGCTCCTGTGTCGACCCGGGAAGACTACGCCGTCGGCTGAGGCGACGTTCACGGTTCGCTGATATTCACCGTTGGCGACGGGCCCGACACTGCCAGGCTCCCGCCCCCGGCCCGATTCCGTCAGGTGCTCCGACGGATGCCGTAGCTGTCCAGCGTCATCGGCCGAAGGAGCCAGATCAGGCCGAGCAGAGGTTGGATGAGGGGGAAGAAGCCATATCCCATGCCGTACCTGGACCAGACAGTCTCGTCGCCGAAGATGTCGGGGTTGATGGTCGTCATGGTCCCGATCACGAGCACCATAAACATCTCAAATCCGAGCGCGCAGACCGAGAGCCACCATGCCCAGCGCTCGCGCTTGAAGAAGCCGATCGACGCGGCGAGGTAGCAGAGGGATGCGACCAGGCTGAGGACGGCAGCGGTCGTGCTGGCACCTTCCTTGAAGCCCGCGAGCTGGTATACCGCCCTCACGCCTGTCGAGAGGGCCAGCACCGGGTAGGACACGCCGAGGACGTACCCGATCGTGTTCGCGATGTCGGCCCATGAGTTGGGTTCGACCTCGCCGGGCCTCACCTCTGCTTGCTCCACGGTCGCGCCCGCTGGTGGTTCGTCGGGGGATCCGTCGGTACCTGCGTTCTCGGACGTCTGTCGGGACTCGGTGGTCTCGGTCATGGGACCAACCTACCCCGGGGGGTCGGGGGCCCTCATCTCGGCGACATAGTTCCCTCGATCGTCAGATCGAGGGTGACGTCGGAGATGAGGCGGCTGATGTCACCGGTGACTCCCTCTCCGGCATCGACCGAGAAGGCGATGTCGACCTTGTTCGTACCGCTCGATGAAAGGAGTTCCTGGTCCGGGATGGACAGGGCGCACGTCGAGGCAAGGGACAACGAGCCCTCGGCAGTCGCCGTGACCCCACGGAGGGCTTCCCCTTCGACGCCGAGGAGCCCGACGATCTCGCCGAGAGCAACCGTCGAGGAGAAGTCCTGGTTCACGTTGGACGTGATCTCGGCCGCCTGCTGTCCCTCGACCTCGGTGTCCTTCCATCGGTTTTCGGACTCCCACGCCTCGTCGTCCTTGCCGGAGAAGGGCGGTGTGTAGTCGCTCGTCCACGACGCCCCGCCTTGCGTCGGCTCGTCCGGCAGCGGTGGACAGTTGAAGCCGAACGTGCCGGCGACGCCGGGGATCACGGTCAACAGGCCGTCCGTGCTCGAGGACACGACCTCGCCCTGCGGGTCGACCGTCATCTCGTACGTCTCCTTGTCGTTCGGATAGTCCGCCCCGAACGGGAGCTTGCCGTCGAAGTTCGAGAGCGTCAGCGTCAGGACGTTGTTCGCACCTTCCTTCGCGACCTCGAGCGTCGCGTCGGCCTTGAGCGTGAAGTCGACGTTGTTGCCCTCGCCGGACGAGGAGCTTCCGAGCAGCGTCTCGATCGCCCCGAGCTCTGCGTTCCCCGTGACCTGGAACTCGACCGTGTACTCCGACGTCCCTGCCGGCAAGTCGTACGAGGAGAGCTCGAAGTTCTCGACCTTGCTGCTGCACGCCAAGGTCGCGACTGCGACGAGTGCCACGCCAGTTGCGGCGAAGACTCTGAAGCTACGGCGTATCACCAGACTCACCTCGCGACGCTCGTTGAACGACAGTTCGTGGACGCTACGATGCACGGGAGGGTAGCCGCGCGCACGTCCCGACCCCCGCCGCCTCCCCGGCTCAGACTCGGGGACGTGGCCGGATGTGCACGTGTCGCCCGCCGGCTTCCTTCCAGATCGTTCCGTCCCCGTTGCCTGAGGTGAGTCCCGGGACGTGGTGCATGGGATGGGGGTCCTTTGCGTGCACGGCCACGACCTCGAGCAGTGGCAGTTCGAATTCACCGCGGGAGGGCGCATCTGGTACTGCATCGACGATGCCGCCCGCACGGTCTGGATGACGGACGCCTCGCCCGGCCACCCGAAGGCCACCGAGTAACCCTCTGCGAATCCGCTGCTCCGCACATCACCGTCTGGCCCGAAGTGAGCGCATGTGTCTGCTTGCTTCCACTTCGCACACATCCGTCCTGGGCCGATGCGGAATGGGGTACCCAGGGGACGCCACCGGAGGAAGCACGACAGGGACCTTACACGGGCGCGGAGTCCACGAGCTCCTTGAGGGCGAATGGGATGGCGTCGGCGATGCGCCAGGCGTCGGGCACGACCTCGGGACAGCTCAGCAGCCCGAAGTCCACATAGCCGCAGTAGCTCATGACGGTGACGTTGAGTCCACCGCCGATGAGGAGAGGCCCCATCGGATACACCGACGCCAGCCGGGCACCGGCCACGTAGAGCGCCTCCGGGGGCCCGGGGATGTTGGAGATGATGAGGTTGAAGGGCGCTCCCCTGTCTTCGAGCTGCACAGCCGTATAGGTGCGGGCGGCCAGGTTCACGAGAGCAGGCGAGACGGCGTCGGTGATGTCGACGGTCTTGCTCCCGCTCAGGGCACGGCGCAGCGCCTTGGCATTCTGGGCCGCCACATGGATCGAGTGGAGGCGGCGGGCGGGATCGTGGACGTCTGTACGGAGTGGGACGCTCATGTTGGAGACCTTCGTCCCGTCTCCCTGCCGGTAGCCGGCATCGCGGGTCGAGACAGGCACCTGTGCGATCAGGGGCACCTCGGGAAGGGCGTCGTGCGTCAGGAGCCAGCGACGTAGGGCACCTGCGCAGACCGCGAGGATCACGTCGTTGATCGTCACACCGTGACGTTCCTTCACGGCCTTGATCTCGTCGAGTGGAAGGCTTGTCGAGTCGAAACGACGCTGCGGCGTGAGCTGGCCGTTCAGGAGGGTCATGGGAGCGGCGAACGGGAGGGCGGGTGGCTCCGGCCCGGACAGGTGGCCGAGAAGGGTTCTGCCCTGACGTGCGAGCGACCCCGCCAGGGACAGGAGGCGGCCGGGCGCCTGGAGGACGGCGCGGGCGCCCTGGGTCAGGAGCTCCCCTGCACCCAACCCACCCGACGTCACCGGGACGGCCTCGTCCGGCGCCACCTCGTCGAACTCCGGTTCGGGTGTGAGGTCGAAGAGGAGCATCGCGACCTCGGCCCCGGCGACGCCGTCGATGATCGAGTGGTGGATCTTGGCGAGCAGGGCGACCTCACCGCCTTGGAGGCCCTCGATGACCCAGATCTCCCACAGGGGGCGGGTCCTGTCGATCTTGAGGCCGATGAGAGTCCCGATGAGGCTCCCCAGCTCGGCGGGGCCACCGGGGCTCGGGCAGCCGATGCGTCTGACGTGGAAGTCGATGTCGAACTCTTCGTCCTCGACGAGATGCGGCCGGTCGAGACCGAACGGGACGTGCTGGAGCTTCCACCGGAACTGTGGCGCCCTGTGGAGACGGCGCTCGAGGATCCTCTTGAAGAGCTCCGCGTCGAATCCGCCCGGCACGTCGTTGGGGTCGACTACGAGGACGGCCGACACGTGCATGTGCCAGCTCGGCGTCTCGCCGTAGAGGAATGCCGCATCGATGCCGCTGACACGTCGCAATGTGGGTTCCCCCCGTCCGTCGTCGGTGATCCCCGCCTTCGGCCGCTTCGCGTGTGTTGGCGTCTGTGTCCTGGCCGTCTGATCCGGTTCTTCTGTCCGTGCAGCGCAGCAGCCTACACCTGCTCCGGACCACCCCCGACCACATGTGGGCTCATGCCAGGAAGCGGCTGAGTGACTCCACGACGCAGGCCGGCTTCTCGGTTCCCTCCACCTCTACGGTGATGAGGATCGTGGCCTGCACCCCGCCGGTGACGTCGTCGACCGAGAGGATCTCACCCCGGCCCCGGATCCGGCTTCCGACAGGTACGGGGGCGGGGAATCGAACCTTGTTCGTGCCGTAGTTCACGCCCATCGAGATGCCCTCCACGCGGACGAGCTGCGGGAGGAACAGGTTCGTCAGGGCCAGCGTGAGGTAACCGTGTGCGATCGTCGTCCCGAAGGGCCCCTCCGCCGCGCGGGCGGGGTCGCAGTGGATCCACTGATGGTCGCCCGTGGCGTCGGCGAAGAGGTCGACGCGGTCCTGGGTGATCTCGATCCAGTCCGTGACGCCGAGGTCCGTGCCGGCGGCACTCCTCAGCTCTTCGGGTGAGGCAAACACGTGAGTCATGCCACCTGACATAGCAGAGGGAGGAGATCGGGACCGCATCCCGGACGATCGGCGCGAGAATTCGGCATGGACGCACGCCCACAGCCGCTCAGCGGAAACGAGATGCCACGCTTCGCCGGCCCGGCGACGATGATGCGCCTGCCCGCCCGCGGTGACGCCCGTGGTCTCGACGCCTGTTTCGTCGGCGTGCCACTCGACATCGGCACGTCCAACCGGCCCGGCGCGCGCTTCGGCCCCCGGGCGATCCGCGCAGAGTCGGTTCTTCTTCGCCCGTACAACATGGCGACGGGCGCCGCACCCTTCGATTCGCTCGCCGTCGCCGACATCGGTGACGTCGCCATCAATCCCTACGATCTCGGAGACAGCGTCCGGATCGTCGAGGAGGCCTACGACCGGATCCTCGCCACGGCATGCCGTCCGCTGACCATGGGCGGCGACCACACGATCGCCCTTCCCATCCTCCGGGCCATGCGGCGCAGGTACGGACCGGTGGGCCTCGTCCACGTCGACGCCCATGCCGACACCAACGACGAGATGTTCGGGGAGAAGATCGCGCACGGGACGCCATTTCGCCGTGCGGTCGAGGAGGGGCTGCTCGACACCGGCCGTGTGGTGCAGATCGGACTGCGCGGCACCGGCTATTCGGCAGGCGACTTCGACTGGTGCCGAAAACAGGGGTTCCGCGTCGTGACCGCAGACGCCTGCTGGAACGTCTCCCTGTCCCCGCTCATGGACGAGGTACGCCGTCAGCTTGCCGGCGGGCCGGTCTACCTGACGTTCGACATCGACGGTCTCGACCCGTCGGTCGCACCCGGGACGGGCACGCCGGAGTTCGCAGGTCTCACCGCCGCCCAGGGATTCGAGGTCGTCAGGGGCTGTCGGGGCCTCGACGTCGTCGGTGCCGACCTCGTCGAGGTGGCACCGCCCTACGACACTTCCGGGAACACGGCGCTCCTCGGCGCGAACCTGCTCTACGAGATGCTCTGCGTCCTGCCGGGGCCGGCGACCGTAGGGGACCGCGAGGCCCCTGGAATCTGACGGTTCGTCAGATATACTGCGCCGCAAGGCTTGTGGAAGCACGACCGGGGGTATGGCGTTGACAGTTGCGGTGACGGAGCCCGGCACCGGCGCGGCCGGGGCCGAGTTCCCGAAGATCATCAGCGTCGACGACCACGTTCTCGAACCCCCGGACGTCTGGACGTCACGCCTTCCGGGCAGGTACGCCGACGTCTGGCCCCGAGTCGAACGCAGGAAGGTGAGCAACCTCGCATTCAACGGTGTCACTTACACCTACGACATCGACCCCGACGCAGGCAAGGAGACCGACTTCTGGGTCTACGAAGACCTCCGGGTCCCGATGCGCCGCATCATCGCCGCGGCCGGGTACGAGATCGACGAGGTGACACTCGAACCGATCACCTACGAGGAGATGCGGCCGGGTTGCTACGACGCCGGCGCACGCCTCGCCGACATGGACCTCAACTGGTGCGAGGCCTCCCTGACGTTTCCCACGTTCCCTCGCTTCTGCGGACAGACCTTCCTCGAGGCGAAGGACCGCGAGCTCGCTGAGCTCTGCGTCCTCGCCTACAACGACTGGATGGTCGACGACTGGTGTGCCGGGTCCGGCGGGAGGCTCGTGCCCCTGACGATCGTGCCGCTGTGGGACCCCGATCTCGCCGCGAAGGAGGTCGAGAGGAACGCAGCACGGGGCGTGCGTGCCGTGTGCTTCAGCGAGATCCCGCCGCACCTCGGCCTGCCCAGCATCCACACGGGCCACTGGGATCCCTTCTTCGCCGCCTGCGACGAGACGGGCACGGTTGTCAACATGCACATCGGGTCGTCCTCGCAGATGCCTGCGACCTCACCCGACGCTCCCGCTGCCGTGCAGGCGACTCTCAGCTTCAACAACGCGATGGCTTCGCTCGGGGACTTCCTCTTCTCCGGAGTCCTTCCGCGCTTCCCGAACCTGAAGCTCGCGTACTCCGAGAGCCAGATCGGGTGGATCCCCTACGCCCTCGAACGGGCCGACGCCGTGTGGCACCAGTTCCAGGGATGGGGCTACGACCGTTCCCGTGTGCCGGAACCGCCGTCCACCTACTTCCACCGTCAGGTCTACGGCTGCTTCTTCCGGGACTTCCACGGCATGGAGGCCCTCGACCGCATCGGCGTCGACAACGTCACGTTCGAGGTCGACTACCCGCACTCGGACTCCACCTGGCCGAGGTCGCGACAGGCCGCCGAGGACATGATGGCGGGGCTCGCACCCGAAGTGGTGCACAAGCTCGTCCGCCAGAACGCGATCGACATGCTCGGCCTCGACCTATGACGGAGGCCCCTCCGATAGGATCCAGTCGTACCGCCGTCCTCCCAGCAGGTGTCCCTCCATGGCCAGACGCATCCTCGCCGGCTTCCTGATCACATTCGCGATGATCACGACCGTGCTCACACCCGTCGTCTGGGTCGTCTACGACCTGACGATCGACACGAACACGCTCGTCTCGAAGGCAGAGGAGCTCACCTCCGACGAGGACATCCGCCGGGCCATAAACACGGCGTTCGTCACGGCGATCTTCTCGATCTGCGAGGAGGACGGCAAGACCACGACCAAGCAGGCGGACTCGGACTGCACGCCCGTCGTCGAGACCTGGGTCGAGGACGCCGGCCAGGCACTGCTCGACGCCATCACCGACGGGGACGTCGAGCTGCCGTCGGGAGCAGCCGCGGCAGCGACCGCGGGCGCGCAGAACGGCGTGCTGTCCCTCCTCAACGACTGGGACTACTCCGCGACCCTTGCCCCCGTGTGGGAGACGGCGCTGGCGAGCGCGCACGAACAGCTCACCGACCCCGACAGCGACGAGGTCACGCTGGGTCTGCACGAGGTGCTCCTCCTCCTGCAGAAAGAGGGTCTGGTCACGTCGAGCCTCTCCGACCGGATCGAGGACCTCCCGATCCCGAGCAAGTACACCGAGTACGTGCTCTTCACCCGCGAACAGGTGCCCCAGGCATGGCAGGCAGTCGAACTGGTCCGGACCCTGTGGTGGCTCATGCCGCTGCTCGCCGGAGTCTTCCTGGCCGGCGCCCTCGCCGTCTCGCCCGCACGATGGAGGCTCCTCGGCACGTACGGGACCGGCGTCACGGCCATCAGCGCCGTCCTCCTTCTGGCGCTGAGCATCGCCGAGGGCCAGATCAGCAGCGGCATCACGACCGCGGTCTGGCGCGACGCAGCCCAGTCGGCGTGGGAGATACTCGTGTCGGACACCTTCCGCCAGGCATTGATCTGGACAGCGGTGATCTTCGCCGTGGTCGCGTTCTTCGCGTACCTGCTGTCGTCCGAAGAGAACCGCGAGGCGATCACCGGCGGGCTACGCCGCGCGGGTGAGGGCATCCGGGACGGCTGGGACAGGGTTTGGACGAAGGGACGCGAGATCGCCGAGCGCAGCAAGACGCCGAGCCCCGAGGAACCGGCTGCGACGGAGGAGGCGGCGCAGGAGACGGAGGCTGGGGCGCCGGAGTCCGGAGCCGCAGCCCCGACTGCCACGGAAGAGCCTGTCGAGCCTGAGGAACCTGTCGACGTGGGGGCATGGATCCGGGAGCGGATGCCCGTCCTCCTCCTCGCCGGCGGCGGTGTGCTCGTCCTCATGTTCCTGTTCTGGCCCGAGAAGAACGCTTCCGTCTTCCTCGTGATGCTCCTGATCTTCGGCGCCTACGCGGGGGCGCTCTACGCCGTGGAGCGCTTCGAGCTCGGACAGACCTCCTTCGACCTCCTGCGCAGGGAGCGAACCGACCGAGCCGCCGGACAGGGCGGAGAGCCTGTGGACTTCGACTCCCGCATGGCTGCTCTCGAGAGGCTCGCTGAGCTCCGCGAGAAGGGTGTCCTCACGGACGACGAGTTCGCGGAGCAGAAGGCGCGCATCCTGAGCGAGACATGACCGGCGCCGAGTTGCCGTTCCGGCGCTCCGAGGCCGGTCTGGTCGTGGTCGACCACGGCTCACGCGAGGAGGCCGCCAACCGCGCGTTCGAGACGCTCGTTGCGACGGAACTCGACGACGGGACCTGGCGTCGAGTCGAACCTGCCCACATGGAGGTCGCCATGCCCGACATCCCGACGGCGGTCGGTCTCTGTCTCGACGTGGGCGTGGAGGCGGTCGTCGTCAGCCCGTTCTTCCTCCTGCCCGGAAGGCACTGGCAGGAGGACATCCCGCGTATGGCCTCCGACGCGGTCGCCGGCAGCGGGGTGCCCGTGCTCGTGACCGCGCCCATCGGTCTCGACCCCGCCATCGCCGGCGCCGTCTCCGCGAGCATCGACCATTGCCTCGTCCATGTCGCCGGATCCGCCGATCCCTGCCGTGCCTGCCAGGTCGCGGGCATCCCCGGCTGCAAGATCATGCCGTCTCGTTAGCAGGGTGCTGAAGTTCGGCTGAGGTGCTCGCCTTCGGCGTGTGGATCGAAAGGCTGATCGTCCGATCCGTCGAATCCGAGTCGTGGTCGACGCAGTGCTCGCCGAACTTGACCTGATCTTGGATGAGATGTACGCGACGAGTGGGCGGCGCAGCGTCCCGCCGGTGATATTGCTGAAAGCAACGGTGTTGATGGCGATGTACTCGATCCGCTCCGAGAGGGCGTTCTGCGAACGACTCACCTACGACTTGGTGTTCAAGTGGTTCTTGGACATGCGGATCGATCAGCCGGCCTTCGACGCGGCCACGTTCACGAAGAACCGTCAGCGCCTGCTGGACCATGATGTCGCAGACGAGTTCTTCGCCGCCGTCGTCCGCCAGGCCAAGCTGCGCCGCTACACGTCGTCGGATCACTTCTCCGTCGACGGCACTCTCCTCAACGCGTGGGCGTCACACAAGTCGTTCAAGCCCAAAGACGGGCCGTCGTCGGAGCCGCCCGCTGGCCGCAAACACCCAAGTCCAGTGGCACGGCGAGAAGCGATCGAACGACACGCACGCCTCAACGACGGACCCGGAGGCACGCCTGTATCGCAAGTCGAACAACACCGCGGCGACGCTGTGCTACGCCGGGCACCTGTTGATCGAGCACCGCTCCGCTCTGATCGTCGATGCCGAACTCGCCACCGCCGACGGCTACGCCGAGCAGGCCACAGCGCTCGAGATGCTCGACCGTCTCCCCAAGACCAAGCGGCGCCGCACCATCGCGGGTGACAAGAACTACGACACCAAAGGTTTCGTCGCTGACGTCCGTGGCCTCGGGTTCACCCCGCACGTCGCCCAGAACGTGAGCGGCAACCGGCGGTCCGCCATCGACGGGCGCACCACCCGGCATACCGGCCACACCGTGTCACAGCGGATACGCAAACGGGTCGAGGAGCCCTTCGGCTGGATGAAGACCATCGGCTGGAGGACACAAGCTGCGCTACATCGGCCGACAACGCAACCGGGCCTGGTTCAAGATGAACGCCGCGGTCTCAACCTGATCCGAATCACCGCTCTCGACGCCCAACCCGCCTACCAACCGAGACACGAACACGGATCCGACACCACCTACCGAAGCGGTTATCGACCAGCGACGACCCCGATCATCCCTCAACCCGCAATTTTCCGCATCCTGTTAGTGCCCGTTGGCCTGCCTCCAGGTAAGCCCCTCCGCGAGAGCGGCGATGCACGCCCCACGGTCGTTCTCGATGTGCGCGGCGGGGTCGAGTGGGTTGGCAGCCCAGAAGGGCCGGCGAAGGAGCCCGGCGTCCTTAGCGGCGGCCGCACCGTTCGGGGCGATCTCGACCGTCATCGCCATCGTCCCGAAGCTCTCGTGGAACCAGTCGTTGGAGGAGCCGATGATCGGATACCAACTGTGCGACTGCTTCGCCCTGTAGGACCATCGCGTCTGGTGTGCCCGGAACGCCGCCGCCATCGACACGAAACCCTGGGCGTCTGCAGAGGGTGCGGCCCTGCTCGACCACGGATACGTGAGGATCTGACCCGTCGAGTGCAGGTTGAGGAGCACCGCCGGGCGAAGCTCCCGTGCCAGCGCGGCGAGTGCAGCCGTCTCGGGCTCGCTGAACGGCGCCGGCCCCCGACACCAGGGAAGCCGGCGATTCGACGTCCCCGACAGGGGCAGCCAGTTGTCGACGACCCCTCCGGGGAACGGCCAGTTCCTGTTCAGGTCGACGCCGTGGGCGTTGCGGCGCGGAGCCCAGTTGACCAGGCCGCTACCCGACAAGCTCGCCATCGACGCCTCACGCGCGTCCGGGTTCGCGACCGGGACGACCGTGACGTCACAGCCGGCAAGCAACCGGGCGACAGCGGGAGCCGGCTGGTCCCTGCACAGGTCCTCGACGAGGGCGAGGGCGAGCTCGGAGCCGATGACCTCGTTACCGTGGATGTTCGCCACAACCATTGCCTGGGGTCGAGCCGTAGGGGCGTCCCCTCCGTCCGACTTGATGCTGATCGCCCGGATCGGGAGTCGGCGCACGGACTCCCCGACAACCCGGCTGTTTGCGCGTCCCGAGGCACCCCGGACTGCGGCGTCAAGCGCAGCGTCCAGCTCGCCGGCGCTGTGATAGTCGTACCTGCCCATCCGCCCCGTATAGCAGAGCCTGCCCGTGGCCTCACGTCCTGATCGAGCGCCCCACCTCGAGCGCCCCACCTCGAGCCCCCAGCCCGAGCATCCCAGCTCTGCATCCCTTGCTCGGGCACACGCAGGACAACTCAGTTTTTTTGGCTCTCCTGACCTTGGTGTGGGTGAGGTGCGGGCGTGGGACGTTGTGGCTGTTGGGGTGTAGGGCTGATCGGGGGGTCCGCGTGACGCGCACGAACCA
>QWHP01000470.1 GCA_021404985.1 Actinobacteria bacterium ATB1 | reverse complement strand
CGTGTCTGGCGAGCGCGACTGGGGGCCAGGCCGGGTCGACTCAGGTCGCAGACCCTGTGCCTGAGCGGGATCGTGTGGTAATCGGCGGGGTTGACACGCGACTTCACGCGATTCCGCGGAAACGCGCGGCTGCATCTGTCGCATCCAGGATCAGGTTCGGTGCGAGCCAAACCCCACCGACAGAAACAGAAGCGAAACGCTTGACATCAATAGGAGCATCGGAAACGCGCGTCCCGCACCGATCCCTGGAGGTCCGAGACATCAGCGGCGGCACCGGATCGTCCCAAGGCGACCAAGGCCCGGTGGTGCCCTGAGCCCGCGCTCAGGGAGCTTCGTCCTCGGACGCCTCCTTCGGCGGGCCGAAGTACATCTCGGGCTCTGCGGCGACGGGCGACCCGTTCACGAACACGCGGACCATCGTGGGTTGCACGACGCGCAGCTCGACCACGTTCCCCTCGAGGCGCACGCTCTCGCCTTGTTCGAGGATCTGGTCGTACCTGACCTGTGTATCGACGGTGGCCTTGACCGGTGTCCCGCCCCGGGTCGCCTGGATCTCCACCGTGAAAGCCATCGCCGGATTCGGTGGGACGGTGGTGGAGACCGTCGTGGTCGGGGCCGAGGTCGTCGTGGACGAGGTGTCCTCCGATCCGTCCATCCAGCCGAGCGCACGTCCCACCACGAGCACGGCACTGAGGAGGATCCAGACGAGGCCGATGATGAGGAAGCGGGTCCGCCGGCCGACCTGACGCGGTGCATCGAGTTGTGCCGTGACCGATGGCCGTCGAACGCTCAGATCCTGGAGGAAGGGGCGGGGATCGAGGCCCAGGATCCTGCAGACGGCGATTGTCTCTCTCCGGCCACCGTTGCCCACCGGGAGCCGCTCGACCGCTCCGGCCTCGATCGCCTCGACGACCAGTGGGCTGACCTTTGCCCGGGCGGCGACTTGCTCTATCGATAGGCCCTGTTCCCGGCGGGCCTGTCCAACCGCCTGCCAGGTAGCGGACTCCACGGCTCGGGGCGCAGGTGGTCCGATGTTCCCGGTCGTGATCTTGATGACCTGTGAGTCGTCGTCCTGGCCAAGCATCTCAGTCGTCGGTCACGCGGGAGAGCACATATCGCGAAAGCGTGCTCAGAGCCTCGCGGGGGTATCCCGGGGGAAAACCGTCCAACAGGACGTCGCAGCGGGCGAGATGCCGGGCTGCGATGTCGACCGCTCCAGCGACGCCCCCTCTCTCGACGATCATCTCGATCGCGGCGTCGACAGCCTCCTCGCCAGGACGGTCTGCGAGGCACTTCTCGAGCCGGCCGTCGTCGGCCTGCAGGGCGAGGAGCGTCGGGAGGGTGTACACACCCTCGACGAGATCGATGCCGTGCTTCTTCCCTGTGAAGCGCTCGTCTCCCACGAGGTCGAGCACGTCGTCGACTATCTGGAACACGAGTCCGAGCTCCGTGCCGAACTCCTCGGCCGCTTGCACGGACCTCGCCGGGGCACCTGCCACGAGGGCGCCGAGCTTGCAGGCACAGCCCATCAGAACTGCGGTCTTTCCAGTGATCGCGTCGTAGTACTGAGGGATCTCGGTGGATGTGTCGTGGAGTTGCTGGAGCTCGGCGAGCTCACCCTCGGCGAGGCGTGCGATCGTCGTCGCAAGGATGTGGGCCACCTCTGCCCCGAGCATCGCCGCGATCTGTGAAGCCCTCGCGAGGAGGAAGTCACCGGACAGCACCGCCACCGTGTTCGACCACCTGGCGTTCACGGTGGGGACGCCACGGCGCGTCTCGGCTTCGTCGATCACGTCGTCGTGATGCAGGCTGCCGAGGTGGACGAACTCCACAGCCACAGCCGCCTCCACGGCCTCGGTGCAGTTCTCGCGATAGGCGTCGGCGCTGATGAGAGTGAGTGCGGGACGGATTCGCTTCCCGCCCGCCGCGAGCAGATGGCCGGCTGACTCGGCGAGCATCGGGAATGGGTTGTCGGCACACTCTGCGAGGCGTGCCTCGACGGCCTCGAGGGCAGTGGCGAGAGGTTCGTAGCCTGCTGTTCTCGCGATCGCCGAAGAGGACTCGGAGTAGCCGGGTTCCGAGCCCTTGGGGGTTACAGGCTGTCGAGAAGAGGTCACACAAACCGCCTCGAGTGAAGACGTCGGGGAAAGGCGCCATCCGGAGTGAAGCTAGTCCCACATCTTTTCGCCGGCACAGCGACGTCGGGATGCCGCGACCTCGATCCTGATCGGCCTGTCGTAGCGCACGTAGTTCCAAGCCCAGGAGGAGAGGACGAGCAGGCGGTTCTTCACTCCGATCAGGTAGTAGAGGTGGATCACCAGCCAGACCACCCAGCCGAGAAACCCCGCGATCCGGACCGGTCCGAT
>QWHP01000031.1 GCA_021404985.1 Actinobacteria bacterium ATB1 | reverse complement strand
CAAGTCATCCGACGTCGAGGCGCTCCTCATCGGCGGCGAGCTCGACCCCACGACACCACCACAGATCGCAAGGGAGGAGCTCCTGCCCCATCTGCCCAACGCCCGAGAAGTCGTGCTGCCCGGGTTCGGGCACTCCTTCAGCTTCTGGATGGAACAGCCCGGCGCCGGCACGCACCTGATCGAGACCTTCCTCGACAGCGGTGAGGTCGACACGTCGCTCTACAGGCCCCAGAGCGTCGACCTCACGCCCGACTTCGGGTTGACGGCGATCGCCAAGGTTGCGGTCGGGGGCATGCTCGGCCTCGCTCTCGTCATGGTCGTCTCGCTCCTGTGGATGGCCCGCAGAGTGCGCAAGCGGGGCGGGTTCGGTCCCAAGGGCGGTGCCGTCCTGCGTTCCGTGTATCCGGTCGTGCTCGGACTCGGCGGGTGGTGCCTGGGCGTCCTGGTCACCACGTCCGTGATGTCCTGGGTCCCGATCGACGACGGCCTCTTCGTGGCGCTCTGGGCGGGTGTTCCAATCGGCCTCGGGATCTTCCTCGCCTGGGTCGGAAGCGACCTCGCCGCCAGGGCGAAGACCGAGGGATTCGCGGCGGCGATGGCGGCTTCCCTCGTGGGTGCCTGGCTCGGGTTCGCCGTGACCGAGGGCTTCGGCGCTGTCTTCACCGGGGTCGTCGGTGCGATCGTCGGCGCGAACCTTGCGTTGATCGTCCTCGACGCCTCTCGCGGCCGGTCACGTCATGTCGCCGTTGCACCCGCGTCCGACGCACCCGTGCGGGCGGTATCCCCGAGCAATGTCCTCGGCGATGCCCCCAGCGAAGGGGATCTCGTTCCTGCAGAGTCGACGTCCCACGTTGACCCGGCATAGAACACGTTCTACTTTCCCCGCATGGGGGCTGTGCCGCAGATCATCTCGTGTGACACCGGCGGGACGATGACCGACGTCATCGCCGTCGATGCAGCCGGCAGGTTCGTCATCGGGAAGGCGGCCACGACGCCGAGCGACCAGTCGGAGGGTTACGTCGAGGCCCTCGAGGAGGCCACAGGCGGCATCCGGCTCGATGCGGTTGAGGCATGTGTCTACTCGGGAACGGCGATGCTCAACGCCCTTCTGACCGGGACCGGACGCCGTGTCGGTGCGATCGTCCCCCGGGGTGAGGAGGACATCTTCCTCCACCAGCGCAGCCGCCAGACGTGGGCCGGATACGGCTATGCCGACGTCCTCCACCATGCAGCTCACCACCGCCCGGAGCCGCTCGTGCCGAGGCGGCTCGTCAAGGGCGTGTCGGGACGGATCGACATGTTCGGTGCGGAGGCGATCCCGCTCTACGAGGACGAGGTGCGCAGCGCAGTGCACAGCCTCGTCGAGGAGGGCGTCGACGCCATTGCGGTCTGCCTCCTCTTCTCCTATATGAACCCGATGCACGAGCAGCGCGTCGCCGAGATCGCCCACGACGAGATAGAAGCGGCGCAGTCGTCTGCGACTCTGCACCTCTCCCACGAGCTCATCCCCATCACGCGGGAGCAGGGGCGCCTGAACACGCTCGTGCTTCACGCCGCTGCGGCGGAGCCGTGCCGCGAGCAACTCGCCCGCATAGAGGGCGCCCTCCGAGAGCGGGGCTATGAGCGCAGTCTCCAAGTCGTGCTGAGCCACGGTGGCGTGGCCGACATCCGGTATCCGCGACTGCACGAGTCGACGTTCAGTGGACCGATCGGCGGGCTCCTCGGCGCGCGCTACCTCGCCCGCGAGGTCGGCGCCGACAACTGGGTCTGCGCCGACATGGGCGGCACGAGCTTCGACGTGGGCCTCCTGCGCGGAGGCGAGCCGATCCTCGACCGCGAGGTGACGATCACACGCCGGATCTTCAACCTGCCGACGCTCGTGATGGACACGATCGGGGCGGGCATGGGCATGTACGTCACAGTCGACCCGATCACGAGCCGGATCACGCTAGGCCCAGAGAGCGCAGGAGCCGACCCCGGGCCCGTCTCGTACGGTGGCGGCAACGACATCCCGACGGTCATGGACTGCGCCCTCGTCTGCGGCCTTCTCAACCCCGACAACTACCTGGGCGGAAAGGTCCGTCTCGACACGGATGCCGCGCTCGACTCGCTCGAACGCCATTGCGCGAAGCCGCTGGACGTCGACCCGCACTACGTCGCCGACGGGGTCCTGGCGCTCGTCGCGAGCCGGATGCGAGAGCACATCCGCACGATCCTCTCGACCCGCGGGTTCTCTCCCGCCGACCATCGCCTTCTTGCCTACGGTGGCGCAGGTCCGCTCCTGATGGCTGCGTACACCGAGGGTCTCGGGTTCCAGGGTGTCGCGACCTTGCCATGGGCGGCGGCGTTCTCGGCCTTCGGTGCGGCCACGGTCGACCTCACACACCGCTACCAGAAGTCCACCGGTGTCGTGATCCCCGACGGCGCAGGCGACGAGTGGAAGGCCGGCATGGGGCACATGGTCAACGCCGGCTGGGAAGAGCTCGAGCGTCAGGCCCGGGCCGACCTCGAGGCCGAGGGCCTCGACTGGGACGAGGCTGTCGTACAACCCCTGGCCTACGTCCGGTACGGGGGCCAGATGGAGGACCTTGAGATCGCCTCGCCCGTCCCTCGTGTCAACGGTGCTCGCGACATGGACGCGCTCACCGATGTCTTCGAGGATCTCTACGGGAGGATCTACGCCGGGGTCGCGAAGCATCCCGAGGCGGGTTACCACATCCTCGAGCTCGGCCTCACGGTCACCGTGGCCAAGGCGAAGCCGCGTCTCACACGCAGGCCTCGCGGTGAAACAGCACCGGCCCCGGCGGCGGTCAAGGGAACGCGGGACGTGTACCACGAGGGTGCCTGGCTGGCCGCGACGATCTACGACATGGAGCGCCTCGCGCCGGGCAACGCCGTCGCCGCGCCGGCCGTGATCGAGGCGGCGACGACGACGTTGTTCGTGCCACCGGGCTACAGGGTGGAGATGGACGAGTGGTCGCTCCTGTGGCTCCGTCGAGAGGGGGGACGATGACACGAGGGATCGGCGAGGACGGTCGCACCCTCGCTCAGATGCTCGAGGCAACGCGCGCCCGGACCGGGGAGACCGGCTGCTATGCCGGGATCATGGAGCCGAAGCTCCTGACCGGCGACCCCGTTCGCGCCGAGCTGTACCACTCACGGCTGATGGCTGCGCTCATCGCCGGGCGCGAGACGACCCGGATGATCTCTGGCTCGCCCTTCGTGCGCGAAGTAGCCGAGCTCGCCATCGGCCTCTACACCCCCGAGGGCGACAGCATCGCGCAGTCGGTCGGTATCCAGGTTCACATCCGCTGCATGGGTGAGGTCATCCAATGGATGATCGAGCACGACTACGAAGAGAAGGTCGGCATCGCCGACGGAGACCTCTTCTGGTGCAACGATCCAACGGTCGCAGGCATGCACCCCGCCGACGTGTACGACCTCCTCCCCATCTTCGTCGAGGGGGAGCTCGTCGCCTGGGTATGCACGGTCATCATGGAGATGGACATCGGTGCCGTGAGCCCCGGGTGCATGCCGACTGCGAACGTCGAGCGGTCGACGGACGGGATGCGCTTCACCGCCGAGAAGGTGGGGTCCGACGACATGCTCCGTCACGACATCGAGCTCAAGGTCAGATACGGGCTCGACATGGCCGACATGTTCCTGCTCGATCGCAAGGGTGCGATCGCCGCCAACATCCGCGTCCGTGAGGAGATCCGGCGCATCATCGAGGAGTTCGGCCTCGACTGGTTCAGGTGCGCGAATCGCGAGCTCATCGAGGAGGAACGGCGCAACCAGATAGCGCGCCTGCGGCAGCGCACGGTTCCGGGCAGGTATCGCAACGTCGTGCCGCTCGAGTACTACATGGCCGACCAGCCCGTGACGTGGCTGCCGGCGAAGAAGGACCACATCCGGATCGTTCCCATCGAGATGAGGATCGAGACAGCCGGACGTGTCGTCCTCGACTTCGAGGGCGCGGGGTCGTGGGGCTGGCATCCGTTCAACGCGACACCGTCGGGCATGTGGGGCGGGCTGGCGTTCACGCTCGTGCAGACGATCGCATACGACGGCCGGGCCAACCTCGGCTCGCTCCTCCCCTTCGAGATCAGGCTGCCGGAGGGCTCGGTTCTGAATCCGCCCGACGTTCGCCCCCTCGCGACTGCATCGATCTGGGCCCCGGTGATCGACATCTACAGCCTCTGGTGCGGCATGGTCTCCGGCGCCTACTACATGCGCGGCTTCCGTGAGGAGATGTTCACGTACCGGGGCGGGTGCGGACTGCAGATGGCGGGCTACGACCAGTACGGGACGAAGCGACCACTGCTCGCCGCACCGACGGGGAACTTCGGGGCGGGCGCTCGCGGGACCGGCGACGGGCTCGACGCGGGCGGGACGTTGATAACGGCGGAGGTGGACCTCGGCAACGTCGAGATCTGGGAGTGCTTCATGCCGTACATGGATCTGGGTCGCCGCTTCGAGCCCTGGTCCGTGGGATGGGGCCGGTTCAGATCCGGTGCGTCGATTCCCACGACAGCGCTCCTGCACCGCTCGACGGAGACGATCGTCGCCGGTGTCGTCGGGAGTGCCGCCGAGTTCATTCTTCCCAACGTCGGTCTCTGTGGCGGCTATCCGGGCGGGAAGCGCTTCACGGTCATCCTGCGCGACACCGACGCAGCCGAACGGGCTGCGAGCGGCCTGCCCCTCGTGCACGAGATAGGCCATCCCGCAGCGCCCGCCTACGAGACGAACATCCGTGCAGAGGTGCACACCCCCCACCATCTGCCACCGCCGATGGAGGTCCACGACGGCGACATCCTCCTCGTGTCGGTCGGCTCGCCGGGCGGCTTCGGCGATCCGCTGGAGCGGGCGCCCGAGGCGGTGACGGCGGACCTCGACGACGGTCTCGCCACGCCCGAGATCGCCGACGGGATCTATGGCGTGCATGCGCAGTTCGACGACGGGGCGAAGTGCTGGGTCGCGAATGACGAGGCGACGGCGGAGACGAGGGCGCAACGGCGCAGCGCGCGCCTCGAACGTGCCGAGCCCGTGAGTGAATGGTGGAGGCGATCGCGCGCGAGGATCCTTGACGGCGAGATCCATCCCATGCTCGCGGAGGCATACGCAGACAGCATCGAGTCGAGCGAGGTCTTTGCCGCGGAGTACCGCGGGTTCTGGGGTCTACCCGACGACTTCAGGCCGGGAGTGGGGGCATGACCGTCTCCAAGGCCGACCTCGGCGACCTCTTCGACGGCAAGCTGCCCTGGGATCGGACGAAGGCGATCGTGAGCGGCCCCAAGGACGACGGCCGTTTCCAGGTTGCCCTCGAGGTCTTGCAGGAGCGCGTGTCGTGGCCGGAGCGGATCCTGCTTCCCCTGTCCGAGCACCTCTACGTCGTCGAGAAGACGGGCGAGTGGGCAGGCGAGCGGATCGTGAAGTGCGACTGCGGCTACGAGTTCGGGGACTGGCGGCGGAACTGGAAGCTCTCGGCCGCCGTGATCGTGCGCGACGACGCCGAGTCGCTGGAGGAGATCTACCCGGGTCTGCGCCGCCCCGACCCCGAGCTGTGCGAGGTCCGCGAGTTCATCTGTCCGGGTTGTGGCGTGCTCCTCAAGGTCGAGACCGTTCCTGTCGGTTACCCGATCATCTTCGATGTGCTGCCTGACCTCGACGCGTTCTACCAGGACTGGCTCCGAGCACCCCTGTCGGACACCCAGGCCTGTGAGGACCGCACCTTCGAGATCATCGAGGAGTGGGCGCAGGGTGGTCCGACACCACATGGCCGGCCGGCCTGACGTCCGCTGGCGGAGTCGCCCCGTACACTCCGGGCATGCGGACCGGACGCGCTGACGCGCCACTTCACGGTGGACGCGCGCCCCGCTGGCTCTTCGAGCGGATGACCGCACTTGCGCGTGAGATGGCACTGGCGATCGTGTGCGACGAGGGGCCGAGTGGGTTGCTGCGGCGCGTATCCGATCCCGTGTGGTTCCAGGCATTCGGCTGCGTGCTTGGCTTCGACTGGCACTCGAGCGGGCTGACGACGACGGCATGCGGCGCGCTCAAGGAAGGTTTGAGTGGCCTGCGGGCGGACACAGGCGTCGTAGTGGCGGGCGGCAAAGGCAAGGCGTCGCGGGGGACTCCGGCCGAGATCGAGGCCGCCTGCGAGAAAACCGGCCAGGACGCTGCCGCACTCGTGTCGGCGAGCCGGCTCTCCGCCAAGGTCGACTCGGCTGCGGTTCAGGACGGATACTCGCTCTACCACCATGTGTTCCTCTTCTCAGAGGGAGGGGAGTGGGCCGTGGTGCAACAGGGCATGAACGAGAAGATCCGCATGGCCCGTCGCTATCACTGGCACATGCCGGCTCGCTTCGACACCGATCCTCATGCGGCTGTCGTGAGTGGGTTGGGTCGAGATGTACTCAACCTCGTTGCAGCCGAGGGCGAGGCGAATCGCTGTATTTCCGCAGAGCTTGCCCGGGAGGGACCGAAGGTTGTCCTTGGCGAGATCGAGCGCATGCGCGTCCTGTCGCTCCCGCGCCGGCATGCCGTACGGCTCGACGACGTGCATCCAGATCGTCTGCAGCGTGTGCTCGTCGCGGCATACGAGGGCCAGCCCGCGGACTTCACCGCGCTTCTCTCGACGCCCGGAGTGGGTGCGGCCGGGCTGCGGGCGTTGTCTCTCGTCGCCGAGCTGACCTATGGCGAACCTGCCTCCGTGCGCGACCCGGTCTCGTTCTCGTTCGCCCACGGTGGCAAGGACGGCACCCCTTTCCCGGTCGACCGACGCACCTATGATGCGACGATCGAGTCCCTCCGTCGGGTGCTGCGCCATGCAAAGGCGGGCCGTTCCGAGAAGGTGGATGCCTTTCGCCGCCTCGGCAGTCTCGAACAGGCGCGTGCGACTCACGTCGGAAGTCACTGATCACCTCGGATGCCGAAGAGCTTGTGTCGGGTCCAGTGTCCGATGGTGGGGTGGACGGGAGGGTCGGGTGGTGAATTGGTTCCGGTTGGGCCGGCGGTGGCGCCCGGAGCGACGTCGAAGACCTGGAGACGATCATCCGTGAGTTCAGGAGGTGACGTCAGGCACGGGCGACCGGATGTCCGGACGAGAGGTCCTGGCCGAGAGGGCGCAATCGTGCCGGCGCCGGACCCCGAAGAGGAACCGGGTGGCTGCCGTTCGGCTCACGAGGAACTCGTACGTGGCAAGGCTGAGGACGATCGCGCCTGTGCACACCAGCATGAACTTGATGGGTATGGGCAGGGCGGTGTCCACGACCAGTACAGCCATCACGACCACGGCAACCTGGTGGAGCAGATACACAGGGAAGGCCGACTCGGACAGCCATGAGAGTGCGCGATTCCCCTTCCTCAGGTAGGTGTGCGCGAAGCCGCAAGCCGCCAGGACGAAGGTATAGGCCGTGACGGCGTCGAGCGGTTGAGCCAAGAACCAGCCGGGTCCGAACGCGCCCGTCCCGATTCCCCCAACTCGAGGACGAGAAGGCCCACTGCCGCGCAGAGCCCGACGAGTCCGAACTTGCGCCATTCCGAATGAACGCGGGCTTCGACCGCAGGGAACCTCGCCACGAGGTATCCGCCGAGGAAGAACATGATGTAGTAGGCGAAGTTCGCCCAGTCGTCGTAGAGGTTCTGCCAGCCCGGCCACCATACGCGCAAGGTCGTCTGCGCGATCACGAACGAGATCGCGGCGAGGACCAGTGCGCTGAGGGGGACACGGTCGACCGCGACAGTCGAGCGATCGATCCGGCGCAGCAGCGGCCACGACAGGAAGGTGAACACGAGCAGGTAGACGACGAACCAGAGGTGTTCCCACGTGAAGCGCTCCAGCGCCCAGAAGGTCGGCAGGAACTCCAGGAAGGACTCGTCGAGGCCCGGCTCCCGGCCCAGAGACAGGTACTTGATCACGGTCACGGTCAGGAGGAGTGTCACTACCGCCGGGAGCAGGATCCTCGTCAGGCGCTCACGCCGGAACGCGGCGGGATCGCGTCCACGAAGGCTCGAATGGACGGACCACCCGGTCAGGGCGAAGAGAAGGGGCATGTGCCAGAGGTGGATGAAGCCCGTGAAGATGTCCAGTGCCGGTGTGGGATCGGGGTTCTTGATCGCGTAGAACGGCGCCTCGTCGACACCTTGCCGGTGTGGAAGAGGAAGAGGAGATAGACGGCGCCCACTCGCAACCAGTCGATGTCGGCCCTGCACGACGCGACGCCGAGCCCCTCCGCGATTTCTCTCTGTGGCCTCGTGATGACCGCGGAACTGGGCTTTGCCATCATGATCGGGCTCCTTTTCTCCGGTGTCTCCCGTGCGATGCCCTGCCCACGTCGCGTCACCCGGGTCCGGGCCGAGCCAGCAGTCCGTTCAAGGTGAAGTCGACGACGGTTTCACGTGCGTCCGACTCGCCGATCATCGCCGAGTCGGCGTCGCGGTGCCTGTGCCTTGCGAACCATGCCGTCTGCTCGATCACGAGCCGGGCGGTCGTGGGGGGGTGGGGCAGCGGTCTCACCTGGCCGGCCGCGATTCTCGACTCGAGGTACTCCGTCCACTGGACCGCGAGTCGGCGCCGGCGTCGCTTGTAGAAGAGAGCTGACAGATCGGGAAGGTCTCGCGCCGAGGACTCGATGAGCTCGAAGGCCCGCCTCGTCCGTGTGAAGACGTCGTACATCTCCTCCATGAGAGAGGTCAGTTCGTCGACGATGTCCTCGGCGCGGTCGTGCTTCGACGCTGCGTGCAGGAGCGGGAACCCTGCTCGCATGTCGAGGGTGCGGGCGAGTTGCTTCAGAGTGGTTTCGAGACCGCGGGCGTCGCGTGGAAGTCCCGTCTCGGCCGTGACGGGTTCGTCCGCAAAGCTGCACTCGACGGCGAGCTCGAACAGGGCGTCCTTGCCGGTGACGTAGTTGTAGATCGTGCCCGCCGACACACCCGCTTCGCGGGCGACGTCGGCAACCTGGGTGCGGCGGAAGCCCAGCTCCGAGAAGACGGTGATGGCCGCCTCGCCTATCTCTGCGAGGCGCGTGCCCGGCTTGATGCGTGCCATGGGAGCTATCATAACTGAATGAGTCATTCAGTCAAGTACAGGTTCGGAAACCGGTAGCGGTGGATCCCCGGGCTGGCTTGCGCTGGCGTCCGGGCACGACAATCTCCCGTATGAGCACAGAGATCGAGGTGGTCCGCGAGGGGGAGATCCTGCACGTCTGGATGAATCGACCCGAGAAGCGCAACGCCCTGAACCAGGAGCTTCTCGAGGGGATTGCGGATGTGTTCACGTCTGTTGCGACCGACTACCGGGTTCGGGCGGTCGTGCTCGGTGGCAGGGGCAGATCCTTCTGCGCCGGAGTCGACCTCACCGAGGTCCCCGGTGCCGAACGGCTTTCACCCGAATCCGATGCCGGGGGTCGCGAGCGGCGCCACCTCTCGCAGATGGGCCTGAGGGCCGTGCGTGCCGTGAAGGAGTGCGAGGTTCCCACCGTGGCCCGCATACAAGGCCACGCGATCGGTGGTGGGGCTCTCGTCGCCGTCGCGTGCGACTTCCGTGTCATGGCGGACGACGCCGTGATCTCGATTCCCGAGATCGACCTTGCGATCCCCCTGACTTGGGGTGGGACACCGCTTCTCATTGCCGAGGTCGGCGCTGCCCGGGCGCGTGAGCTGATAATGCTCGGCGACCGGATCGTGGCCGACGACGCAGTTCGAATCGGGCTGGCCCACCGGGCAGTGTCGCCGGACGATCTCGACCGGGAGGCATCGGGCCTTGCCGGCCGGCTGGCCGCCAAGGCCGAGACAGCGATGCACATGACCAAGACCCAGTTCCGCGCATACGAATCCCTGGCCAGGCTCGGTGACGTGTCCGAGGCCGACGGCGACATGCTGCAGGGCGCCATACGTGCCGCAGGGGCGGGCGGGCGGTTCCCTCCCTGAGGCTCTCATCAGAGGAAGAGCGGGAGTGCCGCGCCGTAGCAGGCGACGAGGATTCCCCCTTCGATCCTGCTCACTTCACGCTTTGTCGCCAGGAAGACCCATGCCAGCAGCGTCACCGAGAGCAGGACGACCAGTGACACCCCGGTGAGCGTGGGGTCCGAGACCTCGGCGGGGCGAATCAGGAAGGACAAGCCCGCCACGGCGCAGCTGTTGATGAGATTGCTACCAAGGAGATTTCCGACGATCAGGTCGGGCTCACGTCTCCGGGCGGACTGGACGACCGTGACCAACTCGGGCAGGGCCGTTCCGATAGCGACGATCGTCGCCCCGACGAAGCCGTCGGACAGGCCGGCCAGCTCAGCGAGATCGATGGCGCCGGTCAGGAGCGCTTGGGCCCCGGCAAGGGTTCCGGCGAGCCCCAGCACCGTCCGCAGCACTTCGGGCCCCACCCGGTGATGAGCCGGGTCGAAGAGGTCGTCGACCTCCGGTGCAAGGGCGTCGGGCCTGTCGCGGCGTGCTCCGACGAAGGCGACCGTGAGCGCCACCGCAAGCAGGACGAGGAGAAGCGCCCCTGCCGCTCGTGAGGGGCCGCTTCGGACCACGATGGCGAACACGAGCGTGGCGAGGAACGTCAACGGCGCCTCGCGCCGCACCGTTCCGGACATCACCACGAGGGGGACGATGAGGGCTCCGACACCGAGAAGGAGTGTCAGGTTCACGACGTTGGACCCGATGACGTTCCCCACGGCGATGTCCGTCTGGCCGCTCGCCGAGGCGAAGGCGGACACCAGGAGCTCGGGGGTGCTCGTTCCGAGCCCCACGATCGCGACCCCCACGACGACGGCGGAGATGCGCCAGAGGCGCGCCAAGCGAGCAGCTCCGACAACAAGCTGGTCGGCCGCAAAGCCGAGCAGGAGGGCGCCCGTCGCGAGGAGGAGCAGTGCGATGAGGAACTTCACGTGAGTCGCATTCTGCCTGCGATCCCCCCGGATAGGCTCGACCCTGATCGGAAGGGGCTCTATGGCAACGTATGTCTCGCTCCTGCGCGGGGTCAATGTCGGAGGGCGGTGCAGGCTCACCATGGCCGAACTACGTCGCACCCTGGTGGAGATCGGCTTCTCCGAGGTGCGCACCTACGTCCAGAGTGGCAACGTCGTCCTCGCTGCCGATGCCGGTCCCGAAGAGGTCCGCTCCGAGATTGAAGGCGCCCTTCGCGGAGTTCTGGGCCTCGCTGGTGCCAGCGCCCTTGTCCGTACGGGCGAGGAGATGGCCGAGGTCGCAGCCTCGAATCCCTTCATCGCCAGCCGACGGGACCCCGCGGCCCTGCACGTCACGTTTCTCGACGGATCGTGGACAGTGGAGGAGCTGGACGAGATCGCGGCCCGCTGGGCAGGAAACGACCTCGTGGCACCGGGGCGCGGTGCCGTGTACTTGTGGTGTCCCAACGGCTACGGACGAACGAAGCTCGGCAACTCCTTGTTCGAGCGCGAGCTGAACGTCGTCGCCACGACGCGGAACTGGCGCACGGTGTCGAAGCTCGTCGAGATGTCCGGCTGCCCCTGAGCTGCGTGGCCGCCGCGATCCGGCTGCCTGTACGCTGCGAACATGGCTCACCGGACCCGACCTGCAACGCCGCGTGTCGCTCCGCTCGAAGTCGACGACCTCGACCCCGAGATCAGGGAAATCCTCGGGGACGGGCCGATCCTGAACATCTTCCGGGTGGTCGCAGTTCACCCCAAGCTCCTCAAGCGCTGGCTCGTGTTCGGGAACCATGTCCTAGCGAAGTCGACCCTCCCGGCTCGCGACCGAGAGATCGCAATCCTCCGGATCGGATGGTTGTGCGGATCCGAATACGAGTGGGCGCAGCACGTTCGGATCGGGCTGTCGGTCGGCCTCACCGGCGAGGAGATAGAGCGGATCCCGGAAGGGGCAAGTGCCGAGGGTTGGAGCGACTTCGAGCGAGCGATCCTGCGAGCGGTCGACGAGCTCGACACCCAAGCCTGCCTGACCGACGAATCCTGGGAAGCCCTGTCGACCGAGTACGACACCCGCCAGATGCTGGACCTCGTTTTCGCCGTCGGTCAGTACCGACTCGTGAGCATGGTCCTGAACACCTTGGGGGTGCCCCTCGACGAAGGGCTCGACGGATTCCCCGAGGGTTCCCGGGGAGATCCGGCGTGATGGAGCGCAGGAGAGGCGCTCGGAGCCTGGTTGCGGGTGTGTTTGGCGCGGCGGCCCTCGGTGCCGTCCTGGTGGGGCTCCTCGTGCTCGGGGCGCCGGTCACCGCCGAGGAAGCCGGTGGAAGTTTCGAGCTGACGGTGTCGGGGGGGATCGAGCACACGACGGGCGGACCACTCCGGGCGGGGGAGGTCAGGGTGGCCCCGGCGGCAGGAGACGTGTCCGCCTTTCGGCTCAGGCAGGGAACTGCCCTCGAAGTGTCCCTTTTCCGTTTCCTCGTCCTCGACCTGTGGGTCGGCCTGGTCAGGATCGAAGACGAGCCCACTACCGGCAGCGACGCGCTCTTGCCGGTCATCACTGCCGATGTGACAAGAGACGTCGAGGGCGAGGTGTCCGTGACTGCGCGGGGGACGGCATTGGCGGGGTTCGCCATGGTGGACTTCGAGCTGACGCTGGACTTCCATCCGGACGACAGGGAAGGAGATCCCGTGCCTGGGAACAACGCATGCCGATTACTTCCACGGGCCCGTGCCGGTCACGAGTCCCCTCGACCCTGCTGAAATACGGAACGATTACGAGGAGAACACCGGCGTCGCCATCGTCCGGCGCTTCACCGGGGGCGGGCTCAATCCGGCCGACGTTCCCCGGTCCCGTGAGGAGGTGC
>QWHP01000030.1 GCA_021404985.1 Actinobacteria bacterium ATB1 | reverse complement strand
GAGACGTACTACCGCAATACGCCGCTGAACTTGGCATGGACTCGCTACGACCACAACTATCCTCACACCAGGCAGTGGTGTGGATGGTCAAGTGGTGACCACTCGTGGTATCCCTCGGTACAGGCTATCTACGCAAACAACCGTTTCTCAGTCAAGACTTGGCAAACACATCCAGGTGCGGGTCATGAGTTCTGCGCGTGGAATATCTGGACCAATGCCCAGACTCCGTACAACGACAACCCGTCAACTTGGTGGTACGACGGTCACCCGGGATGGCCCCAAACATGCTGAGATGGCTTCGTTCCCCTGATCGCGGTGGATTCCGAACTTCCGCGAGATTCCAAGCGTTGCGTCTTCTTGCGTGCGCTTTGGTTCTGGCTTCGATCTCGGCGTGTGGTCGCAGTACTGGCACAAGAGAAGCGTTGATGGAGTCAACGCCAACTGCATCCGAGCCGGGGCCCATCGCAATGCGCGTGAAGTACGAGTTACGGGATCTCGACTACCAAGCCATCACCGCCGACGGGTGGCCCACTGAACTCGGCGCAGCGCGGGAGTACGAGGCTGTCTTCGATGCGGATGGCAATTGGCAGTTGTCCAGCTTCACGGCGCCTCCGCCCCAGTACGAGGACGTAAATGTGGAGTTGCTCGAGTATGTGGACGGGGTGAAGTACTACTTCGTCAATGGCCAGATCAGCGAGGTGGAGGACGCTTTGAATGAGTCCATCCAACGCAACGGACTACCCGAGGGATCTGTTGGGCCGAGTATAATCCCCATACCTCAGTTGAATCCCCGCGGTGCAGCCGCCCTGATCGAAAGCGACAAGCGACGCGGAGGGATCCTTCTCGATTCAGGAGTTGTTAGCCATGAAGCTGTTGCTGTAGGGCTCGGACCCACTGCTCAACAAGAGACATATCAGCTACCTCTCGACAGGCCCTCGCAGGCAGATCCCTCGGTACTTCCATGGATGAAGACAGGGAACATCGAGACCCACGACTATGTCTTCGATGCCCAGACGTCGATCATCTATCTATACCGAGAGATCATGAATGGTGTTCCGATCAACCAATATCGTGCAACCGAGATCGAACTCCTGCCGAAGGACCACAAGATCGCGTTCCAAGGGCCGATCGCCGCTGACGAGGCTGGGTTGTCACCAGGCGACTCGAGTTGAGGTCCTGACACCGAAGCGCCGAGTTGATCGAGAGTCGGAGCGAGTGCCTTGTGTGTGCTGTGATCGTCTGCTGCCTCTGGCTGAATCAGATGTGAGCTGGCCTCTTGATTTTACGGTGTGTGGGTATTCCAGTCGGAGTCCCTGCTTGGCTTCTATCTCGCGAGTGTCGATGTCGTTGGTGCTCTCTTGGACTGCTGCGTACCATTTGGGCCCACAGAGAGATGAAGGTTCCGAATGAGTGAGGAAATCCGTGCCTGGCTGGCGACTTCCGACGGCTTGATCGCCGTCGACACCGGAGGTGAAACCGTCGAGCAGCACTTCCGCGGTAAGAGGGTCACATCGGTCGACTTCGCCGACGGCTGGGTCGCTGCCGCCGTCCAGGGGTCTGGTGTGCAGCGCCGGCGCTGGGGCGGTGACCTCTGGGAGTCTCTCGGTCTGCGGGAGAGCAATGTCTGGGTCGTGACGGCGGCGGCCGACGGCAGCGTCTATGCCGGCCTCGAACCCGCGGCGCTCTGGCGCCTCGGACGGGGTCCTGCCACCGAGTTCGACCTCTCCAAGGTCCCGGGGAACGACTTCTGGCACTCGCCGTGGGGTGCAGCGGACCTCAACAGCATCGACGTAGCGGGCTCGCGGATCGTGGTCGGCGTCGAGGTCGGAGGCGTCGCGATCTCCGAGGACGGCGGTGCATCGTGGGACTCCCACAACGACGGGCTGTACGAGGACGTGCACCATGTCATCTCCGATGGCGTGAGGCTCTACGCCACGACAGGCATGGGCTTCCACAGGAGCCCCGGTGCCGGGTCGGCCTGGGTCTGGGAGAACGAAGGCGTCGATCGGGGCTACACACAAGGTTTGGCCCTCTGCAGTGGCAGGCTCGTCATGTCGTCCTCGTCCGGACCACCTCCGATGTGGGAATCCGGAGGACCCGAGGCGGCGATCTTCGTCTCGGATCTCGCCGGCGAACCGCTGCACTGGTCAGTTGCTGCCGAGGGATTTGCCGGGAACGTCGAGCGGCAGGCGCTGAAGGCCAGTGGCGAGGTCGTCATGGCCGGGACGACGGCAGGGGAGCTGCTCGTCAGCACTGATGGAGCCACGAGCTTCGTCGTGGTGCGCGATGATCTTCCCGCTGTGACCGCGCTGACGATCGGCGTGGTCGACGACGAGGACTGACCGGCGGAGGATGTCATGGCCTGGACCGAATGGGCCGAGGTCGAGGGCGACGGCTTCGACTTCGATGAGATCCGGTACGAGAAGAAGCACCAGGTCGAGCTCGGAGGCGGTATCGCCCGAGTGACGATCGACAAGCCCGACAAGTACAACGCGATGACGCTGTCGACGGTCGACGAGATGTTCCGCGCCTTCTACGACGCGAGCCACGATACGTCGGTGGGGGCGATCGTCGTCGCGGGGAGCGGGAAGCACTTCGGCGTCGGTGGTGACGTCGAATGGGAGCGCTGGGGACTGAGGGAGGCGTTCTACTTCCGCTATCCGCACAATCGGCTGATCCGTCTCTCACGCAAGCCGGTGATCGCAGCGGTGCAGGGCTACTGCCTCGGGGGCCACAACCACATGGCGTACTGCTGCGACTTCACGATCGCCGCCGACAACGCCAAGTTCGGGCAGGCCGGACCCCGGGTGTCGAGTCCCGCAGACGGCTTCTTCGTCCCCTATCTCGTCAAGGTGGTGGGCGCGAAGAAGGCCCGGGAGATGTGGATGCTCTGCCGCAAGTACACCGCCGAGCAGGCGCTCGAGATGGGGCTCGTGAACAAGGTCGTCCCGCTCGACGAGCTCGAGTCCGCCGTGGACGACTGGTGCGAGGAGATGTTCTCGCTCAGTCCCGGCTGCCTCGAGATCCTCAAGGCCGCCTTCGACCAGGAGATGGACGGTTACTCCGAGATGGGGGTCATCTCGAGCCAGTACTACCCGGACTGGTTTGACATGCCCGAGGGCAAGGAGGGTGGCGCTGCCTTCGTCGAGAAGCGTCCTCCCCGCTTCTGGTCCATCCGCGAGCAGGAGCGTGAGATGCGCGAGCAGCTCGTGCGCGCTTACGAGGCTGGCGACAGCGAGGACGCCGGCTGACGCCTCCGCCCGGCAACTCGGCACCATCCGCATTCCGCCGGGGTGGGTCTGGCGCGTGGATTTGGTGGTGGGGTGCGGATCGGCGCGCCATGGGGTCCGCCGGGGTGGGTCTGGCGCGTGGATTTGGTGTTCGGGTGCGGATCGGCGCGCCATGGGGTCCGCCGGCCACCCCGACACCACCGGACTGCCGACAGCCTCATCCGGTCAGCGCGGCGATCTGCGCGGCCGTGTATCCGAGCTCGGCGAGGATCTCGGCCGTGTGTTCGCCGTGGGCCGGAGGCGCCCTGTGAACACCACCGGGAGTACCACGGAAGTGGATCGGTACGCCCGTCACCGTCACCGGCCCGAGCGTCGTGTGTTCGACGCTCGTAATCATGCCGTTGTGGAGGATCTGCGGGTCGGCTGCTACCTCGGACATCGAGTTGATCGGTGCGGTCGGCACATCCGCGGTGACGAGACGCTCGATGACCTCGTCCGCGGAGAGCGCAGCGGTGACTTTCGCGATCGCTGCGTCGAGGTCGTCCTGGTGGCGCATGCGGTCGTCGATCGTGGCGAAGCGCGGGTCGTCGAGCCAGGCCGTGTCGAGCGCGTCGCAGAGCTTCTCGAAGAACCGCTGCGACGGACACGTGATCACGACCTCCTGTCCGTCTGCCGTCGGGTAGATCCCAGAGGGCGCGAAGTAGAGGCTCCTGTTGCCCGAGCGCGGGGTCTCCTCACCGGTTACCAGGTAGCTGCCGAGGCCGGCGGCTTGGGCGTGGATCAGCGCGTCGAGAAGCGAGACATCGACGCGCTGGCCCGCCCCGGTCTCGGCGCGTACCCGAAGGGCGGCGAGTGCGGCCGTGCACACGAGTGCCGACGCCAAAGCGTCGATCAGCGGAACGGTCACACGAACGGACCGGCCTCCCGGTTCCCCTGTGAGGGCGAGGAGCCCCCCGTATCCCTGGATCAGGAAGTCGATGCCGGGCCGTCCGGCGTAGGGTCCGTCCGGGCCGAACGCCGTGACGCCGACCCAGACGATGTCGTCCCGGTCACGGCGGACGGACTCGTAGTCGAGACCCAGCTTCGAGAGGGCGGGCTCGCGGACGTTCGTGACCACGATGTCGCTGGTTCCCACGAGGCGACCGAAGGCCTCGCGCCCCTTCTCCTCGCCGAGGTCCAGCACGATGCCGCGTTTGGAGCGATTCAGACTCAGGAACGCCGATCGCTCCGCACCCCGTGTCGGGCCGAGGTGCCGGCTGTCGTCGCCGCGCGGCGACTCCACCTTGATGACGTCCGCACCGAGGTCGCCGAGGAGAGTCGCTGCGTACGGCCCGGCCATCATCGTCGAGACGTCGAGCACGCGCAGGCCTTCGAGGGGCCCGGTCGGGATCAAGGGATCGCCCCCTTCTCCTTCAGCTCGCTGATCCTCGCCCATTCGCAGCCCAAGGTGTCGAGCAGGATCAGCTCCGTGTCCTGCCCGAGCTCCGGGCCGAGTGTGTCGATCCGGCCAGGAGTCTTCGAGAGCGTGATGGGCAGCCCGCGGAACTCGACCTCGCGGTTGACCTCGCTGCAATGGCCCCGGGTGAAGTACCCGTTCGCCCATGCCTGCTCGTCCGAGGCGACGTCCGAGAAGGTGTTGATCGTCGCTGCCGGGATGCCGGCTCTCCCGAGAAGCTCCACCCACTCGCCTGCATCCCGCTCCCGGAAGTGGGCGTCGAGAAGGTCGACGAGCGTCCCGTCCTGGGTCGCGCGTTGTCCGCGGGTCGAGAAACGGGCATCGGTGGCAAGGTCCTCGGCCCCGAGGGTGTCACAGAGCCGATGCCAGTTGTCGTCAGTGTTCTCGAGGCATACGAACACCCAGCGGTCGCTTGCCGGATAGCGGCTCCAGAGAGGGTTCCGGGTGGTTCGCCGCGAGTGCTGGTCGGCATGGAAGTCGTCACCACCGGCCAGATAGGGCTGGAGGCTCGGCGCCGCCAGGAAGAGCTGTGCCCCGTACAGGGATGCGTCCACGTACTGACCCTTGCCCGTCAGCTCTCTTCTGTGCAGGGCAAGGGTGATGCCGAGTGCCGAGAGGAGGCCCCCGTAGGCATCGCCCGCCCCCAACCCCAGGTATACGGGCGGTTGGCCGGGCTCGCTCAGGCGTGTCATGATACCCGTGAGAGCCTGGACCGTCATGTCGAACGCGGGCCGGTCGGTTCCTCGATGGCCGTAGCCGCTGTTGGTCGCGAACACGAGGCGGGGATTGATGGCAGAGAGGGTCTCGTAGTCGAGACCGAGCTTCTTCAGCGCCGCGCCGCCTTGGTTCCAGAGGAACACGTCGGACTTCTCGACGAGTTCGTGGATGATCTCACGACCCTCGTCCGTCTTGAGATCGACGGCGAGGGATTTCTTGTTCCGGTTGACCACCAGGAAGTACTGGTTCCAGTCGGCGATCGGCAGGGCGTTGATGCTGCGCACCCCTCGCGCCTGGTCTCCGGTGCCCGGTCGCTCGACGTGGATGACCTCGGCGCCGAAGTCCGCGAGGTGCTGGGCGCACACGGGACCCTGGAACCAGACGGTGAGGTCGAGCACCCTGATGCCGTCGAGGGGCCGGACGCCCCCTGGGCTCCCGAGGGGTGACAGCACATTTTCGCCGGTCCCCGAATACGTGCCTGGGGCTGGAGATGCTCCCGTTGCTCCAGCCGCACCCGCCATGTCAGGCGGGTCCTTGCGTGCCGTTCCGATGACACCTTTGGCATCGAGTTCGTCCACTTCCTTGGAGTCCATCCCGAGCATCTCGCGGAGCACCTCGGAGGTGTGCTGGCCGAGGCACGGGGCGAGAGTGCGCAGCTCTGCCGGGGTCTCGCTCATGTGCACCGGGAACCCCAGGCTTCGGAACCGCCCGTAGCTGGGGTGTTCGAGACTCAGGATGAACCTGTTCAGGAAGGCCTGCGGATCACCTGCCGGGTAGTCGTACTTCTCCATCACGTCGGCCGAGAGTCGCTTCTCCTCGAAGACGCTTCGCCAGTGCGATCCCGGCTGTTCGGAGAAGGCGTCCTCGAGGATCCGCATGAGCTCTATCCTCCCCTCGCCGCAACGCTTCTCGTGCGTGTCGAATCGGGGGTCGTCGGGATCGATTCCCATCGCCTCCGAGAAAGCCGGCCACCAGCGGTCGGTGTCGGGCATGGTCAGCGTCACCCAGCGGCCGTCCGAGGTCGGGTAGGCGAGACTGGCACCGCTCATCGGGTTCCCGGCGTCGAATCGCGAGACGGGTTCGGACAGGCGGTCGTCCCGCATCGCGAGATAGGCGTCGAGCATCAGGCTTGCCGCATAGAGGTTGCCTCCGAACAGGGACGCATCGACGACCTGACCCTCCCCGGTGCGGTCGCGATGGTTCAGAGCGAGGACTGTCCCGAACGCGAGCATCACGGCCGTGTACATCTGTCCCGAAGCCGTGTAGACGGGTGGTTCGCCGGGCTCGGGCAGACTCGGCATGACACCCGTGCGAGCGGCTGCGAGCTCGTCGAGGGCGGGCAGGTCGCGGTCGGGTCCCAGCGGCCCGAAGCCTGATCCCCGCGTGTAGACGAGGTCGGGTCTGAGGCGGATGAGGTCGTCCGGTGCCCAGCCTCGTTCGTGGAGGACGGCGAAGGGCAGGTCCGTCATGAAGATGTCGGAGGCGGCGACGAGACGTGCGAAGACGTCGCGGCCCGAGGGGTCGGACAGGTCGAGTCCGACGCTGCGTTTGTTCCGGTGGATCAGCTCTGCCTCGGCGTTGATCCGGCCGGCGGGGTGAAGGCCGTCACGGTCGGGATCACGTTCGGGTCGTGAGATGTCCTCGACCCGGACCACGCGCGCCCCGAAGTCGCCGAGGAGCGCCGCAGCGAGAGAGGACCAGTACTCGGTGGTGCAGTCGAGGACGGCGATGTCCTCGAGGGCTCGCGTCATTGCTCTCACCCCGTCTCGTCGTCCCGGCGATCGCCGTACGGGCCGATCCTACCAGATGGTTGGGAATCCCTGAATATGGTAGGATTCTTTCGACCAATGAGGACAGAGGACGATTGCACCGAGGGGCCTCTTCGAGAGCTTCTGGACAAGGACGCCATCCGCGATCTGGTGAGCACCTATGCCCATAACGTCTGGCGGAGGGACGTGAAGGCGATCGTCGATCTCTTCGCCGACGACGCCGTGATGGACACGCTCACCCGCCCGACGATCCGGGGGCGGGCAGAGTTGCTCGAAGCCTTCGAGGAGATGCTCGCAGAGGACGAGCTGCATCCTTTCCTGCACAACCACGTCATCGAGATCGACGGTGATACGGCGGTCGGTACCTGCTATCTCGACCTCCGGGCGAAGATCGACGGCCGTCGCCTCACGGGCTGGGGGTGGTACGACGACCGTTACGCGCGAGTGGACGGTCGCTGGAGGTTCAGCTACCGACGCGTGAACATGGTGAAGTTGGTCCCCGTCGGTCGATCGCAGGAGAGTTCCGTGGAGGGAAGGGAGTGAACGGACATGGCTGAGATCAAGGTCGGGTCGAGGTTGCGCAGCGCCGTCTGCGCGACCGAGGTCATGGTCGTCGCAGCGCCGGACCGCGATGTGGAGCTCACGTGCGGTGGGGTGCCGATGATCGGAATGGACGACGATCCCCCTCCCGGGGCCACGATCTCCTCCGAAGAGGCCAAGGGGACACTCCTCGGCAAGCGCTACACGAACGATGCCGGCGAGATCGAGGTCCTCTGCACCAAGCCCGGTGACGGCTCGCTCGGCCTCGACGGTGAGTTGCTCGAGCCCAAGGAGGCCAAGACTCTGCCGTCCTCCGACTGACGGCCGAGCCGGCACCTCGCATGGAGCCTCGCACCGAACTCCCGTCTACCGAACTCCGGGCCACCGGGCGGCCGGCCGGCACGTTCGCAACCACACCCTCCTACCCCGGGGACGTTCCATGAACCTCATGATGCTGCTCGAGATGGCCGCTTCGGGCTTCGGCGACAGGGTCGCGATCCAGAACGGACAGGACACGCTGACCTATCGGGAGCTCTTCGATGCCGCCGGTACGGCTGCAAGCGCGATCGTCGACTTGTCCTGCGAACGGGTAGCGGTCCTCGACGTGAACACCCTCGCGGTGCCGATCGGCCTCTTCGCAGCATCCTGGGCGGGGGTTCCATTCGCCCCCCTCAACTACCGTCTCACCGACACCGAGATCGAGTCCCTACTCGAGCGACTCACTCCGGCGTTCCTCGTCAGCGAGGGGTCGCGCCACGAGGCCCTGTCCGGTCTGGCCCAGTCGGCTCTAGGGCGCGACGAGTTCATCGACATGGCGAGGAATGGTCCGGTCCGCGACCCGGACTGGGCGATGGATCCGGACATGATCGCCGTCCTTCTGTTCACGAGCGGGACGACAGGAGCCCCGAAGGCCGCAGTTCTCAGGCACCGCCACCTCGTCTCCTACATCCTCGGTTCCGTCGAGTTCGGCTCCGCAGCAGAGGAGGACGCCTCACTGGTCAGCGTACCTCCCTATCACGTCGCGGGCGTGGCCTCGATCGCGAGCTCCGTCTACTCGGGTAGGCGCATCGTCCAGCTCGCGAACTTCTCGGCCGAGGGCTGGATCGATATCGTCCGTGCCGAAGGCATCACCAACGCGATGGTCGTTCCCACGATGCTCACCCGCATCGTCGATGCCCTCGAGGGGATGGGGCCGGTGGAACTGCCGAGCCTCCGGGCCGTCTCCTACGGCGGTGGGCGCATGCCGCTCACCGTAATCGAGAAGGCGATGAAGCTCCTGCCGCATGTCGCGTTCACGAACGCATACGGGCTGACGGAGACGAGCTCGACGATCACCGTCCTGGGTCCCGACGACCACAGGGCCGCGGCGACGAGTGACGATCCCGCGGTTCGACGCCGCCTGTCCTCCCTCGGGAGGCCACTTCCGAGTGTCGAAGTGGAGATCCGCAACGAGGAAGGGAGGGCAGTCACCCCCGGCGCGCCGGGCGAGATCTACGTTCGCGGAGAGCAGATCTCGGGCGAGTACCTCGACCAGGGCAGCAGGGTCGAGGGCGGCGGCTGGTTCCCGACCCGGGATCGCGGGTGGATGGACGAGGACGGCTACCTCTTCCTCGACGGTCGCATCGACGACATCATCGTCAGGGGAGGGGAGAACATCTCGCCCGGCGAGGTCGAAGACGTGATCCTCGAGCACGAGGCCGTCGAGGACTGTGCGGTGGTCGGTATCCCCGACGAGCAGTGGGGGGAAGCCGTGGCGGCCGTGGTCACGCTGCGGGAGGGCTGCAGTGTCGAGCCGGACGAGATCGGCACCTGGGTGCGGGACAGATTGCGGTCCTCACGAGCGCCGGCGCGCGTCGAGTTCAGGGTCGAGCTGCCCTACAGCGAAACCGGGAAGTTGTTGCGCCGAAAGGTGCGCGAGGAGCTCGTCGGTCCACCGCCGGGTGGCTGACAGGAGCCACCGAGCCGAGAGGATCCCACATGCCTGATGGTGCCCTGGAGGGGCTCAGGGTCGTCGAACTGGGGCAGATGGTGTCGGCTCCCTACTGCGCGCGGCTGCTTGCCGACTTCGGCGCGGAGATCCTCAAGGTGGAACCTCCCGGCGGTGACATCACGCGTTCGTGGGGCCCGTTCCCCGACGACGTGGCGCACCCGGAACGCAGCGGTCTCTTCCACTTCCTCAACACGGGCAAGCGGAGCACCGTCATCGATGTCGCCACGGCAGCGGGAAGGGAGGCCTTCCTGGAGCTCGTTTCAGGCGCCGACGCTCTGGTCGAGAACAACCCACCCCGACTCATGCGCCAACTCGGCCTGGACTACGACTCGCTCACCGCGGTCAACCCACGTCTCGTGATGATCTCCATCACCCCATTCGGGCAGACGGGACCGTACAGCGAATGGAAGGGCTACGACCTGAACGCCTTCCACCTCTCGGGGGCGAGCCACCGCTATTGCGGGAGACCCGGCGAGGCGCCACTCGAACACGGGACCTTCTCCGCCGAGTTCTACGGTGCCGTCACCGCGGCCGCATGGGGGCTGGCCGCGATCATGGGGAGAGACATCGTCGGAGGTGGTCAACACGTGGACGTGTCGTGTGCCGAGGCCATAGCGGCGACATTCGTCGGTGGGCAGAACATCGGTGGGTATGCACAGGACGGCGTCTTCGACAGCCGTTCCGGGATCGGGATGGGGCTCTCTGCTCCGAACGCGATCATCGAGTGCCGGGACGGACACGTCTGGATGCTCGTCCTCGAGACCGCGCAGTGGCAGGGGCTCGTGCGTGCGATGGGCAGCCCCGAATGGGCGCAGGTCGAGATGTTCGACGACATGTTCGTACGTGGACAGAACCGGGACATCATCCTCCCTCTGACCCGCGAGTGGACGATGCAGCACGGCAAGTTCGAGATCATGGAACGGTGCCAGGCCGAGGGGGCGCCGGTCTGTGCGATCCTCACGATCGAGGAGGCTTTCGAGCACCCGCACTTGAAGGAACGCAGCTACATCGTTGACGTCGAACACCCCGAGCTCGGCCGGATACGGACCCTGGGGCCGGCCTTCAAACTGCCGGCGAGCCCCGGCGGTCCGAACTCTGCGGCCCCGCTCCTCGGCGAGACGAACGCCTCGGATGCATGGGGCACGAGCATCGGGAACGTGAGTACGGTTCGTGACACTTCAGTCGAGACGCCGGTTGCGGGCGCCCCCCTGGACGGGATCCGGGTAGCCAACTTCGGCTGGGTCTGGGCGGGTCCCATGGTCGGCCAGACGTTGGGCTTCCTCGGTGCAGAGGTCTACAAGATCGAGTCCCGGGCGCGTGTCGACATGGCACGTACGATTCCCCCCTTTGCAGAGGGCATCCGGGACACCGAACGCAGCCTCTCCCACCATGCCGGCTGGGCGGGGAACGGGAGCATCACGCTGAATCTCAAGACGGCGGAGGGCGTTGAGCTCGCAAGACGTTTCATCGCCGAGTGTGACGTCGTCATCGAGAACTTTGCCCCGGGCGTCATGGAGCGCCTGGAGCTCGGATACGACCGTCTCGTCGAGGTCAGGCCCGACCTCGTGATGTTCTCGATGCCTGCTGCCGGGCTCTACGGTCCACTTCGGGATCTCCGGACGTACGGCCTGAGCCTTGCGAGCATCACCGGCATGGACAGCCTCACCGGCTACCTCGACGGGCCGCCGATCCCGATGGAGAACGCTTTCTCGGACCCCTACAACGGGATCATGGGAGCCTTCGCAATCCTGGTCGCCCTCTCGCACAGGAACCGGTCCGGCGAGGGCCAGCACATCGACTACTCGCAGCAGGAGTCGGTGATGCAGATGGTCGGACCCGCGGCCATGGACTACGTGCTCAACGGCCGCGTCGCCGCACCCATGGGTAACCGCCACCCGTTGGGCATGGGTGCCCCGCACGGAGTCTTCCCCTGCGCCGGCGACGATCGCTGGATCAGCATCGCAGTTCTCACGGATGCGGAGTGGCGGGGTCTCGTCGAGGCGATGGAAGACCCCGAATGGGCCCGGGACCCCGCATTCGCCTCGCACGCGGGACGCCTCGCAGGGATCGAGTCCATCCACGAGGGCATTGCCGGATGGACAAAGGGCCACGACGACCGTCAACTCGCCGCGCTGTTGCAGACCCACGGTGTCGCAGCATCTCCGGTCTTCAACGTCGCAGACCTTCTCGACGACGTGCATTACAAGGATCGGGGCACGTTCGTCGAGGTGACACATCCACTCGGCTTCACCGAGACGATCTACGGTGCCTACGTGAAGACGAGTCGAAGTGAGGCGAACGTGAGACCGGGCCCGGTGATGGGCCAGGACAACGAGCACGTCTTCTGTGAGATCGTCGGTCTAGACGGCGACCGGTACAGGAAGCTCGTCGAGGACGAGGTCATCTACTGAGAGGAGAAACGGCATGCGCGACTTCGACGTCGTCGTCATCGGGGGCGGTATCAACGGACTCACGACCGCGGCCTACCTCGCGAAGGTGGGGCAGAGAGTCGGGGTCTTCGAGGCGAGGGGTCAGTGCGGGGCGCACTGCGACACCGTGGAGCTCGGCGTCCCCGGCTTCCTCCACAACACGCATGCCGTCTGGCTCGTCCCTGCCATGAGCCCCGCGATGGGCGACCTCGAGCTCGAGAGCTACGGCCTCGAGCTGCGGGGGACCGACGTCCTCTTCGCGAAGACGTTCGCCCGTGGACGGAACGTCGTCCAGGCATTCGACCCGGCGCTGACTGCGAACAGCCTCAAGGCAGCCTCCGAACAGGACGCTGCGGTCCACGCCGAGATCGCCGCACATTTCGTAGAGCATCTCGAGGAGACGCTGCATCTGAGCCGGGAGCTCCTCTACGGGCCGCCGACAACCGAACTCCTCGATAGGGGAGTTCACCGGCCAGTGGCCCGTGCACCGGCGTATGGGGCCCCTTGCGCTCAGCCTCTCCGGCCTCCAGCCGATGGCGGTGCACACAGCACGGGGCGGGTCCCACGCGCTCACTCACGCTCTCGTCAAGTGCATCGCCTCGCACGGCGGTGAGATCTGGGGGACGTGTGCGGTCGAATCGATCCTCACGGAGGGAGGGAAGGCGTGCGGAATCCGTCTCGCCTCGGACGCCGTGCTTCCCGGTGAGGAGATCGGCGCCCGTGTCGTCGTCTCCAACCTGACGCTCGCCCCGACCTTCCTCGGCTTGCTCGACGAGTCGGTGGTGGGGTCGGAGCGGACCCGGCTCGTCAAGCGATTCAACTACGACGACCCACAGCTTCTCTCGGTGATGTACGCATTGAAGGGAGATCCCGAATTCGCGTCGGCGGCACACGACCCTGCGATCCAGCGGTCGTGGGTCGGTTACTTCGGCGGGGAGACGCTCGGCGAGATGCGCAACGCCTTCGGAGAGCTGACTGCGGGGATCGTGCCCGACGAGGTGATGGGAGGCTGGTTCATCCCGACACGTGCCGACCCGAGCCAGGCACCCCCCGGATGTCACACCGCGTATGTGTGGACTAGCGTTCCGCCCTGTCCGCGGCGCTGGAGGGCGTCGAGCCTCGACGGTTGGGACGCGTGGCCGGGGCTCGCCGAGCCACTCGCCGAAGCCGTCACGGAGCGGATGGAGCAGTACGCCCCGGGATTCCGCGATCTCGTCGTCGAGCGCCACGTAATGACACCGCTGAACCAGGAGATGAACAACCCGTCTGCCGTCCGCGGCAACATGATCGGGGGCAGCGCGATCCCCGAGCACCTCTCGAACTCGATCCACCCCTACGGCGCGACCCATCTCGCCTCGGGCTACCTCGCCGCGGTCGAGGTCGCTGAGGACCTCGGGTGCCGTGACGTCACGTGGTGGCGGGCGAAGCCACTCGACTGGTTCCTCGAGAACCTGGGCTGCATCCCGCTGAACCTGGGCGTGGACGCCAGGTGGAACGGCAACGCGTCGTCACCCGAGACGACGTGACCACGAGGGCGGCGCCGGTCGACGTGCTCCTCGAGGACGTCGAGGTCGCCGGCCGGCTCCGTGTCGACGTATTGGTCTCCGGTTCGCTGATCCGCGAGGTGGGTCCGACCGGGAGTCTCCCCTCGACATCCGGAGAGCGCGTGACGGTGGACGGCGCAGGGTGTGCTCTCGTGCCGGGCCTGCACGACCACCACATCCACCTCTTCGCACTCGCTGTCCGCGAGAACTCGCTGTGGTGCGGCAGGCCCGACGTCGAGTCGCCGGAGGGCCTCCAAGCGAGGCTGAGCGAAGGCGCACACCGCAGCACCGGGGTACGCGGGACCGGGCCACGCAGCATGGGTGGCGAGCCGGAGTGGCTGCGGGCAATCGGGTGGGACGACACCGACGCGGGCTGGCCCGATCGTCACGTTCTTGACAGGGCGGTGCCGGACCGGCCACTCAGGCTCCAACACCGAAGTGGCGCCATGTGGGTCGTGAACACCGCAGGGCTGGAGAGGATGGGGGTGTTGCGAGACGGCGAGCGTCTCCCGTCGGGCGTCGAGACCGATGCATCCGGCGTCGCGACCGGCCGTCTCGTCGGGTCGGACAACTGGCTGAGAGAGCGCATGGGCGGCGACCTTCCATCCCTTGCGGCGATCGGCCGGTCGCTCGCCTCGTCGGGCGTCACCGGCCTGACGGACGCGACGGCCCACAATGGCGCTGCGGAGCTGGCCGCGTTCGCGGAATCGCGTCGCCGTGGAGATCTCCTCCAGAACGTGTCGGCCATGACTGCCGAAGTCGAGGTCGACTGCCCCGAGGAGATCGAGCTCGGACCGGTCAAGATCGTCCTCATGGAATCCGCACTGCCGGAGCCAGTCGCCCTGATCGCCCGCATCGTCGAAGCGCACCGCGCGGGACGCACCGTGGCCATTCACGCGGCGAGCAGGGTGACCGCCGTCCTCGCTGCGGCCGCACTCGCCGAGGCCGGAGCACGAGCGGGCGACCGGATCGAGCATGGGAGTGTCGTACCGCCGGAGCTGGCGGAGATGGTCGCAGCGCTCGGCGTCACCGTCGTCACTCAACCCCACTTCGTCGCGGAGAACGGTGATCGTTACCTGGCCGCGGTCGATACGGCCGACGTCCCGTGGCTCTATCGATGCCAGGGCCTCTTGGACGCAGGTATCCCAGTGGCAGCGGGTACCGATGCGCCGTTCGGGGATCCCGACCCGTGGAAAGCCATGGCCGCCGCTGTTGAGCGGCGCAGCGCCTCGGGGGTCCTGATGGGATCCGGCGAGGAGCTGAGCCCGGAGCAGGCTCTCGCGCTCTTCACCGGCAGCGCGAAGCTGCCCGGAGGACCGCCCCGCCGGATCGCACCCGGAGAGCCAGCAGATCTATGCCTCCTCGACAGAAGCTGGGCAGACGCTCGAAGGGATCTCCGGTCCGTTGCGGTCCGTCGCACCCTCGTCCGAGGCCGCATCACCCACGACTCGGACGCCACTTTGCCCCCCCATGGGTTCGAAGCTACGGTTCTCGGTCCGCGCGCAGGGGGAGGTTCGGAGTGAGCGGCACAGGCACTTCTGCATCGGACGACGTCGTTGCCAGGGTGATGGAAGGCCGTACCTGGGAGGACTTCTGCGATGCCCTCAAGCAGGCCGGATCCGTGGTTCTCGCCGACACCGTGCCCGAGGACCCGCAGGACCGTGCCGAGGGTTGGAGATACCTGACCCGTCTCACGCGGGCGGCGCTGAACTTCTTCCTCGAGGTGCCCGCGCCCGAGGCGCCGGCCTTCACGCGGGCAGTCGACGAGACCATCAAACTCGGCATGGACAACCCCGACAACGTCTACCTCGCGGCGCCGGTCAAGGGTGAGTACGTCTACAGGCTCACCGGCACTCGAGGGACGGTGCACTACCTCGGCTTCGGGGCCCAGGAGGGCGGCTACGGGAAGACGGGATCGCTCGACACGGCGGGCTACCTCGAAGCCAAGGACATGCACTTCGATGCCGACGGCAGGTTCGAGGTCATTGCTGCGATGGAAGAGCCGGCCGATGCCCAGAACTGGCTCCGCATGTCCCCCGAGACGCGGATGCTGCAAGTGCGCCAGACCCGCATGGACCACGAGAACGAGGTCCTCGCCCAGGTTCGGATCGAGAGGATCGACAGCCCGAGCGCCCAGCAGCCCCTTACCCCCGAGCGCATCGACCGAGCTCTGCGCGAGGCAGCGACGTTCGTGCAGGCCGCTTCGGGGATGTTCGCCACCTGGACGGAGGACTTCCGTCAACACCCGAACGAGCTCCCGCGCTTCCCACCGGAGCGCGCGCTGGCCGCAGGAGGCGATCCGAACATCGCCTACTACCACGGGTGGTTCGACATCGCCGACGACGAGGCGCTCGTCGTCGACCTGACGCCGCCAGAGTGCGACTTCTGGAACATCCAGCTCGCGAACTACTGGATGGAGAGCCTCGACTACCGCTACTACAAGGTGCACCTGAACAAGGGGACGGCAGAGTACAACCCGGACGGGTCGGTGCGCATCGTCATAGCTGCCACCGACCCCGGCGTGTCGAACTGGCTCGATACGTGTGGGCACGACCATGGCACCATGTGCGTGAGATGGATCGGGGCCACGGAACACCCGGACCCGAAGGTGACCGTCGTGAGGCTCGACGAGTTGGGCAAGTGAGCGAAGTGTCATTCGACGCGGAACAGCTTCTCGAGGAGGCGAGGAAGGGAACCGGCCTCGACGACTTCGGGTCCGACGACTTCCGCGAGGGCCTCGGTCTGCTTCTCGAGACCTACGACACGAACGGCTACGACGAGGACGGTCGCCGCCGGACACGCGGGCGCGTCCTCGGTCTGCTCATGGAGAGGCTGCGGATAGAGGACGCCTGGAAGGCGCATCCCGAGATACGCGACGTCGAGATCCGAGCGCCTCTCTACCTCACGGGGTTGCCGCGCACGGGTACGTCGGCTCTCCTGAACCTCCTGTCCCAGGACACCGCCGCCAGGCCGATGCAGCTCTGGGAGGGACTCAACCCGTCGCCTCTGCCGGGGAACCCTCCCAAGGAGGACGACCCGCGCTACCAGGCGATAGCGTCCTTCATGGGGAAGGTGTACGAGGAGAACCCCGACTTCGACAGCATCCACCACACCTCCGCGGACACGGCGGAGGAGTGCATCCACCTCCTGAACCACACGTTCCAGGACGTCCAGTTCGGCGTCGAGGTTCTCATGGAGCCCTACGGTTCCTGGTTCCAGGCTCAGGATCACCGCCCGAGCTACCTGTACTACGCCGACCTGCTCCGCATGCTCCAATGGCAGCGTCCCGGAGAGCGATTCCTCCTCAAGACCCCCGCCCACCTCTGGGCACTCGACATCCTCGTCGACATCTTCCCCGACTGCTCCATCGTCATCACGCACCGCAACCCGATCGAGTGCGTGGCTTCCTACTCGAGCATGATGGACTCGCTCATGATGGGCCGGACCTTCGACCGCGCTGCTCTGGGACCGACCGTGCTCGAGTACCTGGCCCGCAAGATGGAGTACAGCCTCGAGTGCCGCGAGACGATCGGGGATTCCCGGATCGTCGACCTCGCCTTCGACGACCTCGTCGCCGACCCTGTCGGGACCGTCACACGCATCTACGAGCACTTCGGACTTCCCCTGAGCCCCGAGTTGCTCGGCACCTTCACCGAGTACGCGGAAGCGCATCCCCAGGGTGAGCACGGAACGCACGAATACGACCTCGAGACCTACGGTCTGACCGAGGGAGGAATTCTCGATCGCTTCGCCTTCTACACAGAGCACTTCGCGACAGGTTGACATGGACGAGACGCGCTGGGTCGACGACTTCGCCGTGGCGTGGGCCAGGGAGTACCCCGACGCCGAGGACACGTCGGGGCTCATCCTCATCTCACTCCTGGCGCGGTTGAGCCTCCAGATCGAGGGGTTCCAGGCCGCAGTGCTGAGACCATTCGATCTGAACCCGAGCGACTACGCGGTCCTCGCGGCACTGCGGCGGGCCGGTCCCCCCTACCGGATGGCACCGAACGAGCTCTACACACTTCTCGAGCGGTCCTCGGGCGGCATGACGAAGATGCTCAAGCGCCTCGAGGGACTCGGTCTTGTCGAGCGGGTCGAGGACCCCGACGACAAGCGAAGCAAGCTCGTCCGGCTGACCTCGGCGGGCATCGCTGCGGAGGAGGAGGCCTTCGAGGCCTTCCTCGCGAGCACGCACGAGCTCTTGCGCTCCACCTCGGCGAAGGAGCTCGAACAGATCGACGAGGCGCTCAGGCGACTCGTGGTGATCATCGAGTCCAACCCCGTTCGCTAGCCGGCAAGGCCGGACCACCGTTGGGCGATGCGTTACTTTCGTGTACATGGCAGCCTCTGTCGGAATCGCCGAGCTGCGCCAAGACCTCTCCCGCTGTCTGCAGCGCGTCCAACGTGGGGAGCGATTGACGGCCGATTGACGGTGACCGACAGGAATCGGCCGGTGGCAGAGCTGGGCCCGCCGTCCGCTCGTGGCGAGGTCCTCGATCGCCTGATCGCCGAGGGTCGCGTCTCCCGTCCCTCGCGCAGGGGGCTCCCCGAGCCGATCGAGTTGGACGGTGATCCCCGCTCCCTCAGCCGGGCGCTCGACCAGATCCGAGGTGAGCGCTGACTGGCGTTCTTCTACGTAGACACGTCGGTGATCGTGAAGCTGGTGCGCGAGGAACCCGAGAGTGAGACATTGGAGCGGTTCCTCGACAAGGCGGGTCTCGTCTCCAGCTAGACGCCTTCGTGAGCTATGACGAGCGTCAAGCCGCGGCCGCCCGCCTCGTCGGGCTTCGCACCGTGAGCCCCTTGGCCTGACGGCACCGGACGACAGCTCATCCCTGCGCAACACCGTCCGATCACCAACCCGATCGACCAACCCGATCAGCAACCGGGGAGAACCGCATCCGAAGGCATTCCGCGAGGGAAGGTATCTTGCGGGAAAGCTTTCTCGTGTGTCTATACTCCCCCCAATCCGTTCAGCCTCAGGGGGACTTTCGTGGCCCAGGAAGAGACCTACGACGTCGTCATCATCGGTGCCGGGCACAACGGGACGTCGACCGCTGCGTACCTCGCCAAGTGTGGGCTCAGCGTCTGTGTGCTCGAGGAGAGACCCGAGTGCGGTGGCGCCCAGGAGACAGCCGAGCCCATAGCCGGCGTGCGAATCCAACCGCACGCGATCGCGAACTACGGCGGTTCAGCACCCGGTTGGGAACAGCTCGAGCTCTGGCGGTACGGGTTCCGTATGGACTGGGACCCCCGCACGACGGTCGAGCTCGACACGGATCGCTACATCTTCACGCGAGACGGCCTCTCCCAGGTGACCGACAAGGACAAGATGGGCTGGGCGAAGATCTGCCTGATGCTCTCAGGACTCGACGCCTTCCGTGACCTCATGCGGGCGACCTTCTGGTGTCCGCCGCATCCCCAGCATGTCGAGCTGAACGAGGACACGATCCCGTTCATGCAGGTCTACAAGAAGTACCAGCCGGACATGTGGACGCGTGAGCTCCTCGAGATGACGATGTTCGACCTCATGGACGAGTACCTCGACACCGAGCCCTTCAAGGTCTCGCAGGCATACATCGCGCTGAGCTCGGGGGCCCACGGTCACATGGAGGGGGTGGCGATCCCGGCGCTGTGCAGCGTGGCAACAGTCATGCCTCCGGCAGTTGCCAAGCCCGTTGCCGCCCGCGGGAACATGCACGGCTACTACCACGCCCTCTTCCGCTGTGCCACGGCACACGGTGCGATCTTCCGCACGTGCTGTCCCGTGGACGAGATCATCGTCAGCAACGGCCGCGCCACCGGCGTCCGGCTGCGTGACGATGCGACCTGGGGTGTCAAGAAGATCAACGCACGCAAGGCGGTCATCAGCGCCGCCCACATCAAGCCGACGTTCCTCGACATGATCGGCCCCCAGCACCTCGACGCCGGCTTCCTGCAGAGGATCAAGGACCTGAGCCTCAAGGGTGGCAGCCTCTACATGACGCACTACCTGACCCGGGAAGAGCTGCGCTACCGCGACAAGTACCGCCTCCCGCCTCCGAAGGATGCGTTCACCGGAGCGTTCTTCAACATGGAGTCGCGTGAGATCTACTTCAAGAACGTCGAGAACGTCCTCGGCAGGCAGGAGAACCTGACGATCTCCCCGGACGAGGCCATGTGGGGACTCGTCGCCAGCTCCCTCTACGACGAGACCAACCCGCAGTGCACCCGGCCGGACATGGTCGTGAACGGGCCGCTCTGGATGATGGTCCCGACACCGCAGTACAACGTCGGCGGCGCAGACGCCATGGACAGGGAGAACCAGAAGAAGGTCTGGGACGAGTTCATGCGCCAGAGCCTCGCGTGCATCGTCGAGAACCTCGACGACGACAACCTGATCCGCATGTGGAGCGACTCGCCCTACGAGCAGGAGATCCGGAACACCGGAATGCTCGGCGGATCCTGGTACGGCATCCGCTGCGACCGTGACCAGTGGTGGAACGAGCGTCCCCTTCCCGAGCTCGCCAGGTACCGCGTACCCGAGATCGACGGGCTCTACCTTGCCCACCAGTCGGGTGCACACCCCGGCGGGCTGTGCCTCATGGCTGTTGCGTACAACCTCATGCACACACTCATCGAGGACGAGGTCGCCGACCCGGGCGACTGGTGGTACGCCTCGCCCTGGTACATCCCCGAGCCCGGCAAGCGACCCGCGAACGCGGCCTGAACCAAAGGACACCTGCGATGGTCAAGGAACTCGAAGGCCGTCCACACCCGCAGTCGTTCTTCTCGGAGTTCCCGATCGAGAGCGAGTGGGACGTCGTCGTCATCGGTGCCGGCCCGAACGGGCTGATGACCGCTGCATACCTGGCGAAGGCCGGCCTCAAGGTCGTCCTCGTCGAGCGCCGCTACGAGATCGGCGGAGGCCTCGCCACCGAGGAGATCCTCTTCCCCGGCTACTACTCGAACATCCACGCGGTCTACCACATGATGGTCGACTTCATGCCCGTCCTGGCCGACTTCGACCTCAGGAAGCACGGAGTCGTTTGGATCAAGCCGAACTTGCAGACGTCGATGGTGTTCCCCGACGGCAAGTCCCTGCTTCTCACCCGGATGATCGAGGACACCGTGGATTCGATCCACAAGTTCTCGACCAACGACGCCGTGAACTTCGGACGGATCATGCGCGAGTGGCGCAAGATCTCCGCCGAGATCGTGGCCCCCGCGACATACATCCCACCCATGCCCCCGATCGACATGATCGAGGCGATGGGGCGGACCGAGCTCGGGCAGCAGATGCTCGAGCTGAGTGAGATGAGCCCACTCGAGATCGTGACCGAGAACTTCGAGGACGATCGTGTCCGGGCGCTCATGCTCTACGTGACGTGCATGTGGGGGCTCGATCCACGCGAGACGGGCGTCGGCTTCTTCGTGCCGCTCCTGCTCGACCGGGCCATGAACAAGTGCTACTGCCAGGGCGGGTCGCACAAGCTGGCCTCCGGGCTGGCGCGCGAGTTCGTCAAGAACGGCGGGACGATCCTCGACTCCTCCCAGGTGAACAACATCGTGGTCGAGGACGGCGCCGTCACCGCGGTGGAGCTGTGGGAGGGCCGCACCCTCCACGCCAAGACGGTCGCCTCCAGCCTCGACCCCCAGACCACCTTCTCCGACCTCGTCGGCGCCGAGAACCTGCCCGGCGAGCTCAAGGAGGCGGTCGACCGCTGGGAGTGGGACAAGTGGAGCTACACCACGCTCCACGTGGCCTCCGAGGAGGCGCCCCGCCACGTGAGCCGCGAGACGGGCGTCGACGGTGTG
>QWHP01000469.1 GCA_021404985.1 Actinobacteria bacterium ATB1 | reverse complement strand
TCGGCGGTGGCTCGACGGCTGTCGGCCTCGCCGAGGATCTCAAGGGCGGCATCATCGACCGGTTCAGGACGTTGCCAATGGCGAGGTCGGCCGTGCTCGCAGGCCGCACACTCGCGGACCTTGTCCGCAACGTCCTCGTGATGACCCTCATGGTCGTCGTCGGCGTTCTCGTCGGCTTCCGCTTCGGCGGCACCATCTTCGAGAACGGGATCGCACTGTTGACGATCCTCGCGTTCGGATACGCGTTCTCCTGGATCTTCGCCTTCGTCGGGCTGACCGTGAAGGACCCCGAGACCGCCCAGGTCGCGGGCTTCCTGCCGCTTTTCCCCCTCGTCTTCGCGTCGTCTGCGTTCGTTGCCGTCGAGTCGATGCCGTCTTGGCTCCAAGGCTTCGCCGAGTACCAACCCGTGAGCGTCGTCATCAACGCCGTGAGGGCGATGGTGCAAGGCCAGCCGGTCGGGGACTGGCTCTGGATGAGTCTCGCCTGGGTCGCCGGGATACTGACGATCTTCGTCCCGCTGGCGATCCGCCAGTACCGCCGAACCGAGAGCTGATTCATCCCGCATCTCTGTGTCTGCGTTCTCTGGCACGGCACCGGAGCTCACAGGTCGAGGTCGTGCCGGGCTGACCAGGCAACCCGGGTGGGCGTAAGTTCTCGACGCTCATAGTTACTCTTTGGTCGATCGGAGATCGCCTTTCCGCCAGCAGCGAACCATTGCCTCTTTGTGGGTGTAGAGCTATAGTGGTGACCTATCAGTCAATTATGGGTCATGTCCAGCAATCGCGTGGACGCTCGTGAGCTGGTGACGTGACTCGAGCCGGGGGTTCGGATGAGAGAACGATCGAGAGTTGTCAAGTACCTGTCGCTTCTGGCCGCAGCGTGGATCGGGCCGATCCTGCTCGCTGCGTGGATGGCGGTCCCTCCAACGTCGGTGGACGCGGCATGCGTCGCTGTGTCCGAGTCGGGCACTTCCCGACCCGACCCGAACATGAGTTCGTGGCCGGAGGAGATCGCGGGCACTGCCACCGGATCAGTGGTGTCGCAGACGACAACTCGGTCCGAACCGGGCGGGGATGTCGGTTGTGCCGTCGACAACGAGCATTCCGAGGGAGTTTCCGGGGAGGAGTCCGCGGAGGCAGCGGCCCGGATTCGCGGGCCGGACGAGCCCTGAGTCGACCCGGGGCGCAGGCTTTGCGCCGAGCCGGCGTGACAACCGGTACGGAGGGACGGTAGCCGACCCCTCCGTTTGGGCCATGGGAGGGGCCGAACGACTCAAGCATCTGTGGCCCGGGAACCGATGTGTAGGCGGAAACGGTCGAAAGGCCCGCTACGGCCCATTCTCGCGAGCGGGACGGGATGTCCCCGGAGGGGAAGTCGCTGATGTCCGTCACACACCTCTTCGCCCGCCTGTTCGGGCGCCTCTCCCCGAAGGCCGGTTTCACGACCCTGGTTGTCTGTGCCCTCCTCGTCGCCGGGTTGCATGCACCGGCGTCTGCGTCTGCGGCGGCTTTGTCCACCGCGAGCCCGTCCCTCCTCGGTGGAACCGGCTCAACGTCCGATTCAACCTCGACGTTGGGCCAGGCCCTCTTCCGCTGGCCCGTAAGTCTTCGCAGGTGGCGAGGTGGGGGCAGCACGACGGACACGACGGTGCCCACGGTGGGGGTGTCTTCCCCGGGGAGCAATCAGTCTTTCCCGGTCGGGACTGTGCGCTTCGCGGGGAGCGCAGCCGATGGGGTCGGTGTCGCTTCCGTAAAGGTGTCCATCCAGCGCCGTGACGACGGTCTCTGGTACCGGTCCGACGGGACCTGGGGTTCCCAGGCATGGCATACGGCGAGTCTCGGGTCGACGAACTCGATGTCGACCTCGTGGTGGCATGACTGGACGTCTACCGCTGCAGGGGCATACACGCTCGTAGCCCAGGCCGTCGACACGTCGGGGAACACGAGCACGACCAAGTCCGTCGCATTCAACGCAACGAGTGGAAGCACGTCGCCGGTCCAGTACGGCGTGGGAACGATGACGATCGATCTCGTCGACGTGAGCAGGGGCCGCAGTCTCCCGACCACCGTGTACTACCCGGCGCAGCCCGGCACGAGTGGATCCGGGGCCCCCGCGGCGATGGGCCGGAGCTTCCCGCTCGTGGTGGTCGGCCACGGCGCCCAAGGGACCGGGGGTTCGGCCGCCCAACTCCACCAGTTCCTCGTCAAGTCGGGATATGTGATCGCGGCGCCCACATTCCCCTCCGGCTTCCAGTTCACGAGCATGGCACGGGACGTGAGCTTTGTGATCACCGAGATCCTCGCGCGGAGTGGTAGCAGCCTCGCTCCGCTCGCCGGTCTGGTCGACGCCGAGCACATCGGGTACATCGGGACGA
>QWHP01000468.1 GCA_021404985.1 Actinobacteria bacterium ATB1 | reverse complement strand
CGTCGGCATGGAACAGGCGCCGGCGTACGACCCGCAGAAGATCGAGGCCCGCTGGCAGGACAAGTGGCTCTCCGAGGGCACGTACGAGGTCGACAACGATGATCCGCGACCGCCCTACTACGTCCTCTGCATGTATCCGTACCCGAGCGGACCCGCGCACATGGGCCATGTGCGCAACTACACGTTCGGGGATCTCCTCGTCCGCTACCGCACGATGAACGGGTATGGGGTGCTCTCTCCGATCGGCTTCGACAGTTTCGGCCTCCCCGCGGAGAATGCCGCGCTCAAGTCCGGTGAGCACCCCCGCCTCTTCACCGACGCGCGTATCGAGGAGTTGCGTTACTCCCTCCTCAGGCTCGGTGCCGTGTACGACTGGCGCCGCCAGGTACGCAGCCACGACCGCGACTACATCCGCTGGACACAGTGGATCTTCCTGCGATTCCTGGAGAAGGGCCTCGCATACCGGGCTTCCGCACCCGTGAACTGGTGTCCGGGATGCCAGACAGTGCTGGCGAACGAACAGGTCCTCGCCGACGGGACGTGTGAGCGCTCCGGCGATCTCGTCGAGAAGCGGGATCTCGAGCAGTGGTTCTTCCGGATCACCGAGTACGCACAGCAACTCCTAGATGACCTGGACGGGCTCGACTGGCCCGAGCGCGTCGTGACAATGCAGCGGAACTGGATCGGCAGATCCGAGGGCGCCGAGTACGACATGGCGGTGTGCGACGTGGACGGGAATCCGCAAGGTGACCTGTCTGTCCGGATCTTCACGACGCGCCCGGACACGAGCTTCGGCATGACCTACGCCGTCCTTGCCCCGGAGCACCCGCTCGTCGACGAAGTCACGATCGCGGAGCACGCCGATGCCGTCGCCGCCTTCGTGCGCAAGGCCCGTGAGACGAGCGAGATCGACAGGCTTTCGTCGGAGGGATCTCTCGCCAAGCGGGGCGTGTTCACCGGCGCCTACGTACTCAACCCCTTCACGGGAAAGCCGGTGCCGCTGTGGCTCGCTGACTACGTCCTCATGGGGTACGGCACCGGTGCGATCATGGCGGTACCCGGGGAGGACCAGCGGGACTGGGACTTCGCTGTCGCCCACGACCTGCCGATCATCCGCACGGTCCAACCTCCGGAGGGCTGGGAGGGTGAGGCCTACACGGGCGACGGACCGGCGATCAACAGCGAGTGGCTCGACGGGCTCGACGTTGTGGCTGCGAAGGCCAAGGCCATCGACTGGCTCGAGGCGCAGGGCCTGGGAAGGCGCACCGTCAACTTCAGGTTGAGGGATTGGCTCCTCTCGCGCCAGAGGTTCTGGGGCTGCCCGATACCCGTCGTCTACTGCGACTCGTGCGGCATGCAGCCGGTCCCAGATTCGGAGTTGCCTGTCCTAGCGCCCGACGACGTCGAGTTCCGCCCCACGGGGGAGTCGCCCCTCCTCGAACACGAGGCGTTCCTCCACACCACGTGCCCGGAGTGCGGCGGGCCGGCGCGGCGCGAGACGGACACCATGGACACCTTCGTGGACTCCTCCTGGTACTTCCTCCGCTTCTGTGACCCGTGGTGTGATACAGCGCCCGTGTCGACGGACGGTGCATCCCGCTGGATGCCGGTCGACCAATACATCGGCGGGGTCGAGCATGCAATCCTCCACCTCATGTATGCACGCTTCTTCACGAAGGCGCTCGCGGACCTCGACGTCGTTCCCAGCGAGATGCGGGAGCCGTTCCAGAGGCTCTTCACGCAAGGGATGATCCGCCTCGACGGCGAGAAGATGTCGAAGTCGAAGGGCAACCTCGTCGCGCCGGAGCAGTACCTCGACACGGTCGGGGCGGACTCGTTGCGGCTCTTCCACCTCTTCGTCGGGCCCCCCCAGGACGACGTCGACTGGGACGACCGCGGGATCGAGGGTTGCAGCCGGTTCCTCCAGCGTGTCTGGCGACTCGGCACAGAACTCGTCGGGAGCATCGTCGATCGTGAGCCGACGGCGGCGGACGAAGCCATCGAGGCGGGGACGCACAAGCTCATCCAGAAGGTGACGGACGAGTTCGCGCGCTGGTCGTACAACACCGCTGTCGCCTCCTGCATGGAGTTCACGAACGACCTTCACAGGTACCTCCAGAGCGACGAGGGCGGACGGCGCGCGACGGTGGACTTCGCCCTCGACTCCCTGCTCCTCGTCCTCGCTCCCATGGTGCCCCACATCACGGCCGAGCTCTGGGAGTGGAGGCACGGTGCCGGCGCTCACGTCCACGCACAGCCCTGGCCCGAAGCCGACCAGGCCAGGCTGGTCGAGGAGACGGTCACGATGGTGGTCCAGGTACGCGGCAAGGTGCGCGACCGTATCGAGGTCCCGGTAGGCATCTCAGACGAGGAGGCCTCGGCCCTC
>QWHP01000029.1 GCA_021404985.1 Actinobacteria bacterium ATB1 | reverse complement strand
ACCAACCGAGACACGAACACGGATCCGACACCACCTACCGAAGCGGTTATCGACCAGCGACGACCCCGATCATCCCTCAACCCGCAATTTTCCGCATCCGGCTAAAGGACTCCGACTCCGTAGAGCGCCAGCACTGCGTCGTGGAGCCGGCCGTTCGTGGCGAGTCCGGATCCGCCCGTGATCGTGGCGGCCCCGGCGGTGTCTGTGAAACGACCTCCGGCCTCGGACATGATGACCGGCATCGGAGCCAGATCCCAGGCTGCGGCGATCGGATCCAGCATGGCCTCCACCCTTCCGGTCGCTACGAGCGCGTAGCCGTAGCCGTCTCCCCACGTGCGCATCTGCATGTTGGATTCGTAGGCGGCCATGAGCGACGCGGGAGGCCAGTAGTCGAAACCGCTCGTGGTCAGGTAGCTGCCTTCCACCGTCACCCTGTCGCTGACGTGGGCGGACACGCCGTTGCACCAGCAGCCGAGGCCCCGCCCTGCGTACACGGTCTCCTCCAGCGCGGGTATGTTGACCACGCCGACGAGCGGGCCCTCCGCGTCCCATACTCCGACGAGGTTCGTGTACAGAGGGACGCCGTGCGTGAAGGCCTTCGTCCCATCGATGGGATCCAGATACCAGGTGAGCCCGGAGGTGCCCTCGCTCTCGCCGTGCTCCTCTCCGACGATGGCGTCCTCGGGCCGGTCGTGCCCGAGGCGCTCTCGCATCGCTGCCTCGGCTTCTCGGTCGGCCTGGGTGACCGGCGTGCCGTCACGCTTGCGGTCGACAGAGAGGCGAGAAGAGCGAAACCAGTCCAAAGTGACCTCGCCGGCCGCGCGGGCGAGGTCGACTGCGTAGTCGAGCAGGGAGCCGTCCGGGTCGGGGGGTGTGCTCAACGCCTCGTAGCCGTCAGGGCTCGAGGAAGATGCACTCCCCGGGGCATTCCTCGGCGGCTTCGATGACCGCTTCTTCCTGACCGGCGGGGACGTTCGCCAGCCCCTCGGAACCACCGGGGTCCGAGTAGACGGTGTCCCCCTCCTTGACGTAGGCCAAGCCGTCGTCGAGGAGGACGAACACGTCGGGAGCGATCTCCTCGCAGAGTCCGTCGCCTGTGCACAGGTCCTGGTCGATCCAGACCTTCATCTCGTGTCCACTCCTTGATGAGTCAGAGGCTTGCTTTCGTCTCTGGTCGCCGGATCAGTCATGGTCGACCGACGTTTACACGATGATAGTCGTGAAAATTCACCGAGACGGGCAGTTCGGCAGTCTGCCACTCCGGGCTCGTTCCGGGCCAGACGAGGCCCGCAGACCGGTGCACACTGGAGGAATTTGCCATACCACGAATCCTCGGATTCCCGCAAGACGAGAAGGGGGCCGGAGCTATAGTTCGACGCGATCGCGCCGATACTCCACGACAGGAGCGCGAAAGGGGTCTAGGGATGGCAACAGAGGATCGGTCGGGTGCCGACTACGAACGTCGAGCCCGGGAGCAGGAGGCTCGCAACCGTGCCATGGACGAAGAGTTGCGAACCCTCCGCAGGCACGCCGAGGAATCGCCACGCCGAGTCCAGGTCCTCGAACAGCGCCTGCAGGAGGCAAGGAACCAACTTGCCCAGGCGGCGGGCCAGAACGAGAAGCTGACGGCCACCCTCCGCGAGGCGCGGGACCAGATCTCTCAGCTTCGGGAGGAGGTCGAGAAGCTGACCCAGCCCCCGAACGGCTTCGGGCTCTTCCTCCGGGCGAACGAGGATGGTACTGCCGACGTTTTCACGAGCGGACGCAAGATGCGCGTGGGCATCCACCCCACGATCGAGGTCAAGGAGCTCGAACGTGGGGAAGAGCTCGTGCTGAACGAGGCTCTCAACGTCGTCGAGACGCGTGGCTTCGACCTGACCGGCGAGGTCGTGACCCTCAAGGAGCTTCTCGGGGACGGACGCGCAGTGGTGGTGGCGCGCCACGACGAGGAACGCGTAGTCGAGTTCGCCGAGTCCTTGGATCCCGACGTCACGCCTGTGCGAGCGGGGGACAGCCTCCTCTTCGATCAGCGGGCGGGCCTGCTGCTCGAGAAGCTCGCCCGGCCCGAGGTCGAGGAGCTCGTACTGGAGGAGGTCCCCGACATCAGCTATGCCGACGTGGGCGGTCTCAACGACCAGATCGAGCAGATACAGGATGCCGTCGAACTCCCGTACATACACCACGACCTCTTCGCCGAACATCAGCTCAAGCCCCCGAAGGGAATCTTGCTCTACGGTCCCCCAGGCTGTGGCAAGACCCTCATAGCGAAGGCGGTGGCGAACTCGCTAGCTCGCAAGGTCGCCGAGCTGACCGGCAACGAGAACGCACGCAGCTACTTCCTCAACATCAAGGGGCCCGAGCTGCTGAACAAGTACGTCGGCGAGACCGAGCGACAGATCCGCCTCATCTTCCAGCGGGCCAAGGAGAAGAGCCAGGAAGGTGTCCCCGTCATCGTCTTCTTCGACGAGATGGACTCGCTCTTTCGCATGCGCGGCTCGGGGATCTCGTCCGACGTGGAGTCGACGATCGTTCCCCAGCTCCTGTCCGAGATCGACGGGGTGGAGACGCTCAAGAACGTGATCGTCATCGGTGCCTCCAACCGTGAGGACCTCATCGACCCCGCGATACTCCGGCCCGGACGACTCGACGTGAAGATCAAGATCAACCGCCCCGACCGCGAAGCCGCCCGGGACGTGTTCCTCAAGTACCTCAAGCCCGACCTTCCCATCGCCAAGGACATCGTCGTCGCATACGGTGACGCCGTCACTGCAGTCGAGACCATGGTCGACGAGGCGGCGGACAGGATGTACGAGGTCGGGGACGACACCCGCTTCCTCGAAGTCACGTACGCGGGCGGAGACAAGGAGGTCCTCTACTTCAAGGACTTCGCGTCCGGAGCGATGATCGAGAACATCGTCGCTCGCGCCAAGAAGACGGCGATCAAGCGACACCTTCTGGGCGACGACAAGGGGATCCGGACTCAGGATCTCGTCCAAGCCGTGTTTCAGGAGTTCAAGGAGCACGAGGACCTGCCGAACACGACCAACCCCGACGACTGGGCCAAGATCTCGGGGAAGAAGGGCGAGCGGATCGTCTACGTGCGGACCCTGATCGCGAACGACCGTGACTCGGTCGAGGGTGGCCGCTCGATCGACACGGTCAACACCGGCCAGTACCTGTGACGGCATTGCCGGACTGTGAATCCCCGGTGGCACACCGAACTCGTTAGAGTGGGTTGCCGGGGCCTCGGCGGGCCGGCCTTGCACGAGTCGGTGGAAGGATCTTCCGACAGGGGATAGGAGCCAGCCGCGATGTCGCTTCCCATGGTGTGCGGGATCGAGACCGAGTACGGGATCACAGTGCTCGGACAGGACGAGTTCAATCCCGTCATGTCCTCGAGCTTGCTCATCAACAGCTACGCGGACTCCGAGCTCCGTCAAGTGCGATGGGATTTCGAGGATGAGTCGCCGGGTCGCGACGCCCGCGGCCCCACACCCGATGACGCCAAGCCGCCCGAGATCGAGACCCACCTCGTCAACGTGGTCTTGACCAACGGTGCTCGCTACTACGTCGACCACGCCCATCCCGAGTACTCGTCACCCGAGGTGCTAGGACCCCGCGATGCGCTTCTCTACGACAAGGCCGGGGAGCTGATCGTGTCGAGGTCCGTCCGCGCGGCGCAGCCGCACCTGGATCCCGGACAACGCATGATCGTCTACAAGAACAACTCCGATGGGAAGGGGAACAGCTACGGCTGTCACGAGAACTACCTCCTCGACCGGAAGGTGCCATTCAGCAAGATCGTCGGCCACATGCTCACCTTCTTCGCCACACGCCAGGTGATCTGCGGCGCGGGCAAGGTCGGAGCCGAACACGGCCAGCCCTCCTGTGAATTCCAGATCAGCCAGCGTGCGGACTTCTTCGAGGAGGAAGTCGGGCTCGAGACGACCCTCAAGCGTCCGATCGTCAACACTCGTGACGAGCCGCACGCCGACCCAGGCAAGTACCGCCGCCTGCACGTGATCGTCGGTGACGCCAACATGTCCGAGGTCTCCACGTTCCTGAAGTTGGGGATCACGTCACTGGTGCTCTCGATGATCGAGGACACCGACCCGGCCGAGCTCGCGGTCCTGAACCCGGTCGGGGCGATACACACCGTGAGTCACGACACGACCTGCAGTGCGCTCCTCCAGCTCACGGACGGCACGCGGGCGACTCCGGTCGAGATCCAGTGGGAATACCACGACAGAGTCCGGAAGTACCTGCACGAGGCCGACATCTCGCTCGATCCGGAGCACAAGGAAGTGCTCGATCGATGGGAGGCGGTGCTGACGGCCCTCGAGGACGATCCGATGCGTCTCGAGGGCGTACTGGACTGGCCGACCAAGCTCGGTCTGATCGATTCGTACCGGCACAAGAACGGGCTCGACTGGTCGTCACCCCGTCTGAAGATGATCGACCTGCAGTACCACGATGTGGACGAGAAACGCAGCATCGCGAGGAAGTTGATGGCGGCCGGACGCCTGGAGCGGATCCTCGACGACTCGGAGGTCGACTCGGCGGCACGCACCCCTCCGGAAGACACACGAGCGTGGTTCCGGGGTCGCTGCCTCCAGAGGTTCCCGGACTCGATCGTCGCCGCGAACTGGGATTCGATCGTGTTCGACGTCGGCGAGGACTCCCTGCGACGTGTCCCGATGCTGGAGCCTCGCAGGAATGAGCCCGAGGAGCTCGAGGAGCTCGACGACTCCGGGGTCGAGCGTGCCGAGAAGCTGAAGGAGGAAACGGACGACCTCCTCGACGAGATCGACGCGGTTCTCGAGGAGAACGCTGAGGAGTTCGTCCGCAACTACATCCAGAAGGGCGGGGAGTAGCAGAAGCCGTGGCAGACATGGGCGGGCTGGGCGACGTCACGCGCTGGGGACTCGGGTCCTCGTTCGTCGCCCACCTACAGGCGACCAGTCCGGAGATGCTCGAGAGGCGCTTCTCAGCGCACCTCTCAGAGGATCTCACACCGCATGCGACGACAATCCTCGCCCTGCGTTTCGAATCAGGGATCGTGATGGCGGGTGACCGCCGTGCCACGATGGGCATGGCGATCGAGAGTCGCAACATCCAGAAGGTCTTTCGTGCCGACGAGCATTCCGCGGTGGCTATCGCCGGGGCTGCCGGACCTGCCGTCGAGATGATCCGGCTTTTCCAGGTGGAGCTCGAGCACTACGAGAAGATCGAGGGGCGCAGCCTCTCGCTTGCAGGTAAGGCGAACCGTCTCGCGGAGATGATCCGCCAGAACCTCCCTGCTGCCCTGCAGGGATTCGGGGTGATCCCGCTCTTCGCCGGCTACGACCTTCTCCACCAGGGTGGCCGGATCTTCAAGTACGACATGACCGGAGGCCGTTACGAGGAAGGAGACTTCCACGCAACCGGGTCCGGGGGTCGGGATGCGAGGAGCTTCATCAAGGGCCGCTGGAGCGAGGGGCTAGAGGAGGCCGTCGCGGTGGCGATCGCTCTCGAGGCGCTCTTCGAGGCCGCGGACGAGGACGCAGCGACGGGCGGTCCCGATGTGCTGCGCGGCATCTATCCCAACGTCGCAGTCGTGGACGACGGCGGTTTTCGCACCGTCGACGACGACACGATCCGATCAATCTTCGACAGCACCATCGAGGATCTGCGCGAGCGGTACAGGGGAGACCTGAGATGACTGCGCCGTTCTACGTCTCGCCGCAGCAGGTTCTCGCGGACCGCGCGGAGTACGCCCGCAAGGGGATCGCCAGGGGACGTTCGATCGTTGTCTGGCAGATCGACCGAGGCATCCTCTTCGTCGCGGAGAACGCGATGCCCACGCTCCACAAGGTCTCGGAGATCTACGACCGGATCGCCTTCGCGGCGGTGGGCCGCTACAACGAGTTCGAGGCACTCCGCGTGGCGGGCGTCCGCAGGGCGGACCTGACCGGCTATGCATACTCCCGAGAGGACGTGAACGCGCGGGCTCTCGCCGGTGTCTACTCGCAGACCCTCGGGCAGATCTTCACCCACGAGCTCAAGCCGATGGAGGTCGAGCTTCTCGTGGCAGAGGTCGGATCGCCCGAGGACGAGGACGGCAGTGCCGATCGGCTCTACCGGGTGACCTTCGACGGTCAGATCTCCGACGAGAAGGATGTCGTGACCATGGGCGGCGCCGCCGACGAGTTGCTCGAGCGTGTGAAGGCGATGTTCGAGCCGGACATGACGGACGCTGGGGCTCTTCAGAAGGCCGTACAGGCGATGGCGGATCAGTCGGGAAACCCGATCGGGATCGGCTCCCTCGAGGTCGCCCTGCTCGACCGCACGACTCCAGGCCGTGCCTTCGCCAGGATGGGTGCCGGCGAGATCACCGAGAAGCTCGGCGGGGAAGAGGTCGCCCCCGGCGGCGCCGGCGACGGGGCGGCCAAGGAGTCCGAAGAAGGCTGACCTCCGGGATCCTGCCAAGGTCAGGCCGGCGGGTTCGGGCGGCCGGCCGGGGGGGACGTCAGTCGCACCGTCGGCAGGACGTCGCCTCAGGCTTTCGTGGGCTCTCTGGTGACGGGATCGAACATGACCTCGTGTTCGACCGTAAGGAACGGTTCGTAGGCTTCCATGTCCACGAACTCGGCCATCCGCGACTCGATCTCGCGCGCTTCCTCTGATTGCACGAGTGTCTGCACGGCCTCGATGTCTTCGAACCAGAACTCGGCCATCCCGTCGTAGGCCGGCTTGCCTCCGGGCCCTGCCACCCATTCGGAGACGACGATTCGTGAAACCCCGGGCAGGTCGACCACGAGAGGCCGCATGTGCACGCGGAAGTGCATCGAGAACTCCTCCTGGGAGAGGTCCGGCCGCCGACGCAGGAGGATCACCGCCTTGAGCATGGGCCCATCGTAGCGTCACGCCGCAACTCCGGCCGTCGGCCCCGACATCCGCCCTGCAGCCATCCGGTACGAGATCTTGGCATCTCGGCCGGGGACACCACACCTACACTGGAGCCGCATTGGACCGTCGCATATTCGGACTGGAAAACGAATACGGGGTCACCTGCACGTTGCGTGGTCAGCGTAGGCTGTCTCCCGACGAGGTGGCTCGCTATCTGTTTCGCCGTGTCGTGTCCTGGGGCCGGTCCTCCAACGTGTTCCTCGAGAACGGCGCTCGGCTGTATCTCGACGTCGGCAGCCATCCCGAGTACGCCACGCCCGAATGCGACTCGATCTACGACCTCGTATGCCACGACAAGGCGGGCGAGCGGATCCTGGAGCGCCTGCTGTCCAGCGCGGAGGCCAGGCTTCAGGAGGAGGGGATTCGGGGCGAGATCTACCTCTTCAAGAACAACACCGATTCGGCCGGCAATTCCTATGGCTGCCACGAGAACTATCTGATGAGCCGCCACGGTGAGTTCCAGCAGTATGCGGATGTCCTCATCCCGTATCTCGTCACTCGCCAGGTGTGGGCGGGGGCAGGAAAGGTCCTCCAGACCGCACGGGGAGCGATGTTCTGTCTCAGCCAGCGCGCCGAACACATCTGGGAAGGCGTGTCCTCGGCCACCACGAGGAGCCGGCCGATCATCAACACCCGCGACGAACCGCATTCCGACGCCGAACGGTTCCGAAGGCTGCACGTCATCGTCGGCGACTCGAACATGAGCGAGTACGTGACGTTCCTGAAGATTGGGTCGACGTCGATCCTGTTGCGGATGCTCGAGGAGGACACGGTCATGCGAGACATGACCCTCGAGAACCCGATCAGGGCGATCCGTGAGATCAGCCACGACATCACGTGCCGCCGGAAGGTAAGGCTCGCGAACGGACGTGAGGCGTCCGCCCTCGAGATCCAGACCGAGTACCTCGAACGCGCGCTCAAGTACGCCGACCACCGCGGCTTGGGGCCGCTGGAGGAGAAGGCGCTCGGCATGTGGGAGCACGTCGTACGTGGGCTCGAGAAGGACCCGCTCTCTCTGCATCGGGAGTGCGATTGGGTAGCCAAGCACCGGATCATCGAGGCCGCACGCGGGCGTGACGGCCTCAGCCTCCTCGATCCCAAGGTCGCGATGATGGACCTCGCGTACCACGACGTGAACCGCAAGAGGGGCATCTACTACCTGTTGGAGCGTAAGGGACTCGTGGACCGCGTCGTGCACGACGCCGACATCGAGGACGCAGTGTTGCGGCCACCGCAGACCACGCGGGCCCGTCTCCGTGGTGAGTTCATCAAGAGGGCCAAGGAGCGCCGCCGCGACTTCACCGTTGACTGGGTTCATCTGAAGCTGAACGACCAGGCGCAGCGGACCGTCCTCTGCAAGGATCCCTTCCGGGCGCACGACGAGCGTGTCGAGCGCCTGATCGCCTCGCTGTAGCCCACCCCGCCGCCTCGCCGGCTCCGCCGGCGAGGCACCCACCCCTGACGTGGGCGGATCGGGACACCTCTGTGATGGCAGGATCCGCCCACGTGGGGTTGCGTGGGGTTGAGGGGCTATGCGGCGCGGTAGTGTCCCGCGGTGCCCAGATACCACACGGGACGGGTGACGGAGATCCTCTCCGAGCGGCGTGGACTGCAACGGCTCGGAGTCCTGCTTGACCGCGATACGGAGGTGAGCCGTGCCCTCAACTATCCAGAGCTGACCGGCCCCGTCGACGTCGGCGACGAGGTCGTCTGCAACACGACGGGGGTGGACCTCGGTCTCGGCACGGGGGGCTGGCACGTCGTGCACTGGTGCCTCTCGCGGCGCGACTTCGAGAACGTCTCGCCGGGACACATCATGAAACTCCGATACACCTCACTCCAGAACGATGTGCTTGCAGCGTCCGAGGACGCCTCGCCCCTGCACGTGGCCATGCAGGACGGTGATCTGGGCGGCATGCCTGTGGTGGCTGCCGGACTCCACTCCCTCGTCGCGGGAGTGAGCGCCGGAGTACGCCATGCGTCGCCCCCTGAGAGACCTCTGCGCCTCGCATACGTCATGACGGACGGTGCCGCGCTCCCACTTCCGCTCTCCGACCTCGTTGCGGACCTGACGACTGCCGGTCTCCTCACGACGACCGTGACAGCGGGACACGCGTTCGGGGGTGATCTCGAGGCCGTTACCGTGGCGTCCGCCCTGCTCGCCGCCCGCGCCTCCGGAGCGGATGTCGCCGTGGTTGCCATGGGCCCCGGCATAGTGGGGACCGGAAGTCCTTGGGCAACGACGGCACGGGAGGTCGTGTCCATCCTTGTAGAGACGGCTGCGCTCGGGGGTGTGCCGGTCGCATGTCTCCGCGTGTCGGAGGCCGACCCCAGGGAGCGTCACCGGGGGGTCAGCCACCACTCTCTCGAGGTCCTACGCGTGACCCCATGCCTCGACCCGAGTGTCGAGGTGGTCGTACCCGCCGGGATGCATCCGGCCGTAAGCGAGATCCTGCGCGACGTCACCGGCAGTGGGGCCGGCCACACCGTCGTCGAAGTCGATCCCGGCTGCGCCCTCGACATCCTCGGGGCCGAGGGTGTGCATCCCACGTCGATGGGGCGCCATATCGACCAAGACCCCGTCTTCTGGCTGGCCGGTGCAGCCGCCGGGGTGCATGCCGGTGTCCGGGCTGTCAAGTCCGGGAAGTGACCGGACTCCACGGATGGCGTGAAGCAGGTCGTTGGCTGAGGCTCAGGGCCCTGGGAACAGCCTGCTAGGGGGGCGCTGCGCCCACTGTCTCGAGTAGGGCCTCGAGGGCGTCGACTATGCCTCGGCGCAGTATCGCGAGGTCGGGGGCGGTCTCCCAGTCGCCGGTCACCCCGAAGCCCACACCGCCGTCGTAGGAAAGGACGGCGACATTGATGCGCATCCCAGGACCGAGTCCGACGTAGGGATAGAGCTCCTCGAGTTTTCTTCCACCCGCGTACAGAGGGAACTGAGGGCCGGGGACGTTCGTGACGACCGTCGTGAGATTGCGGCCGGCAAGTCCCAACGCTGCACGCTCCCCGAGGGCGAGCAACAAAGGGGGCACAAAGGCAGAGAGCTCCTCGACGATCTCCCCTGCGAGTACCTCGCCCGAGTCCTTGAGCGAGCGCATTCCGTCCCGGACGCGAGCGAGACGTTCACGGGGGTCGGCGACGCTGACAGGCAAGGTTGCCACCATCCCCGACACCCTGTTGTGGAGTGAGCCGCGCTCGTCCTCGCGGCGTACCGACACAGGAACGAAAGCGTGCACCTCCGCCCGAGTGATGTCGTCGCCGCGGGACAGAAGTAGATCCCGGAATCCACCGGCCACGACCGCCATCACGACGTCGTTCACCGTACCGCCCGTGGTGTGGGCGATACGCTTCACCGCATCCAGGTCCATCTCGGCGTATTCCCATCGGCGGTGTGGCCCCACGTCTCCGGACAGCGACGTCACTGCTGTGGGCCGGGCCACCTGAAACCAGTTCCGGATACCGCGACCGATCTCGGCGAGGGTCTGCACCGGGATCGACGCCAGAGACCGTGCGAGACGAACCTGCTCACGCGGCATGAAGGCGAAATCCTTGAGACTCTCCGCCAGCAGGCGGCAGTCCGAGGGCTCCGGTGCCGCATCGAAGCGCCGCAGCTCGGTAGGTGCGGGATCGGCCGCCCCGAGGTCGAAGATCACCGCCATGAGATCGCTGCCCGCTATGCCGTCCACCATGCAGTGGTGCGCCTTCATGAGGACGGCCCACCGGTCGTCGGGTAGCCCCTCGACGATCCAGGTCTCCCAGAGAGGTCTGTGGCGGTCGAGGTGCTGGCTCATGACTCGCCCGACGAGGGACTTGAGTTCTTCGGGTCCACCTGGGGAGGGGAGGGCGGTGCGGCGGATGTGGTACTCGATGTTGAAGTGCGGATCGTCCACCCAGACGGGCCTCCCCATCTGCAGAGGGACGAACCGTATCTTCTGGCGATACCGTGGCACGAGCTCGAGCTTTGCCGCTATTCGCCTCACGAACTCGTCGTAGTCCGGGGGTGGGCCCGTGCACACCCCGACCGAGCCGATGTGCATGGGGAACGTGGCGTCCTCCACGTAGAGGAAGGAGGAGTCCAGTGGTGTCAGGCGGTCCATGGTGGGCCTCCGGGTGCTGAACCTCGGGTCGTGATGTGCAACCATATTGTGACCGGTGATTCTCGCGAAGGGGCAAGCGTCGATGACTGAGGGTTCCGTTTTGCCCATACGGACGGCACGTCCGGCGGGCAAGGCGACCGTCTGGACCCGTCGGTATGACGTGGACGTCGCGCGCTCAGCGCAATGTCCCCCCGACACCTCGACGGCCCGCTGCACCATCGCAGGACTGACCGACGCACTGGGGAGAGTCCTCGCGCTCCCGGTCTCGGCCCTGCTGGTCGCCGGATCCCCGGACGTACTCACCAACGGCTTGGTCGCGGGAAGGAGACTGGTCGACCGGTGGGCCTTCTACGCCGACCCCGCGTATCTGGCGGACGCGAGCGCGTTCTTCGCCGAGCCGCCCGTTCCCTCGGATGTCGACGTCTCGAGAACCAGGCACCTGCTTGCGACACCCGGGAAGGGCACCGTCACCGACGTTCGCTACCCGAGCACGTTTGTTCCAGTGAACCCTGCCCTGCGCGACGAGTACCTTGCGGACGTACGCAACAGAACCGTTCACGCTCGCTGGTGGCGCCACGCCGAAGGACCCCGCCCGACGATCGTGTGCGTGCACGGGCTCCAAGCCGGCTACCACGTCATCAACGTCGAGTTCTTCGACGTTCGGCGCCTCTACGTGGACGGCTACGACGTGGTCCTCATACAGCTTCCCTACCACGGCGCTCGTGCGACACTGATCGATGGCTGGAGCTACCTGAGCCTCGACATGGCGCATCTCGCCGAGGTCATTGCCCACTCGATCTCCGACATCAGGTCCCTCATCTCCTTACTCCTCGATCGGGGGGCTCCCCAGGTCGGGATCAAGGGTGTGAGCCTCGGTGGATACCTCACCGCGCTGCTCGCGTCGGTAGACCCGCGTCCCGCCTTCGCGATCCCCGTTGCCGCACCGGTCAGCCTCGCGGATCTCGTGACAGATCTGTTTCCCTTCGGCCGCGTGCTGCCGCGCATGCTCTCCACCATCGGTTGGGACATAGCCGACCTGAGGCGGCACATGGCCTGCCACACCCCACTCCAGCATCCGGTCCTGCTCGACAGGGACAGGCTCATGATCGTCGCAGCGTCCCAGGACAGTCTCGTGAAGCCCTACCACTCGTCTCTCCTCCGGGAACACTGGGCAACAGAGATCGTTTGGCGACGTGGCTCGCACCAGATCCATCTGGACAGAGCCGCTTACGAGAGGCGCCTCGCGGAGTTCCTCGAATCCATCGGCTTCATGCCCTGACAGACCGGCTCTCAGGGGACCCTGGTGTGTCGGTGGAGGAACTGCTCGAGGTCGCTCTGGTACTCGTACGTCGGTTCCTCCGCTTCGCCGATCACACGACGCAACCGCAAACCCTCCGCGAAGTCGTAGAGGCAGTCGACCGTCGAGTACCGATATGTGAAACCCGCCTGTTTGAAGCGCAAGTTGTCGACACCGCGCCCGAAACGAAGCAGGGAAAGGAGCTCGTCCGGCAAGTCCAAGAGACGTGCCCGCCGCAGCCAGCCTGCCGTCGCCTGGGTTCCCATCGGAGGCAACCAAAGGGGCGGCTTGCCGAGGATGGCACGCATCTCGCTCCAAGGGATCATGCCATCGGCTGCGACGTTGTAGATGCCTGGCAGGTCGGCCTGGACGGAGTACGCGAGCGCAGACACGCAGTCCTCCACGTGCACCACCTGGATCAAGGGGTCGAAGCCGAAGACAGCGGGAACGGCCGGCATACGCAGGGCGGTGAGCATCGGTGTATCGTGGTCTG
>QWHP01000028.1 GCA_021404985.1 Actinobacteria bacterium ATB1 | reverse complement strand
GGTTCGTGCGCGTCACGCGGACCCCCCGATCAGCCCTACACCCCAACAGCCACAACGTCCCACGCCCGCACCTCACCCACACCAAGGTCAGGAGAGCCGCATTTCTGGATCCGTCAAGCCGACGTCGCGGAGATCACGGGCGTCCCGGTCGGACCCGGAACCGCAGTGGAGACCGACGAGACCTTCGGAATCCGCTTCGACGGCAGCGATTCCCGCGGCGCGTTCAGCTTCGAGATCCACTGCGTGGACGAGGACGTGATCGGGAGATACGCCGGCTGCCCACGCTGGATCGACGCGCACGCGGCCGCACACGAACGGCACTCACCCGTCTCGACGTTCGGCGACTACACGGTCGTGGCCGCGGATGGCGATTCCGACTTCTGGTTCTACGCCTGGGTCACCGACTCGGTCTTCAGCGCCGAGGCACACACCCGGGATCGACATGACGCCCGCGTGTGAGGCGATCCTGCGGCGCATCTACGACTGGCCCGAGGAGTAGCCCAGGTGGGAAGGCCGACCGGGGCGCTCATCGCAGGCGTGTGCGCCCTGATCCTCGTGATCTCGGGTTGCAGCGGGGACAAGGGCGCCTCTTCCGCCGGGGACGACATTGCGGGCAAGGAAGGCGCGACCGCCTGGGAGCGTGTCACAGAGGCGATCGGCGTGGACGGCCACGTCGACAAGGTGACCGCCCTCGATGCCTCCGCTCTCGCCGTCATGCCTCTCCCCGGAGTCGAGACACCCCCGGGCCGCGAGCCCCTGCTCTCGGGATCAGGTGCCGTGCGCTGGTTGCTCGGTCACTGGGACGAGCTCGACGGGGCGCAACGTGACGCGATCATCGAGCACCTGGGTCACGACCCGTTCACCGCCGAGCCCAGCTCCCCCGCCGGCCCCACCCACGAGTTCAGCCGAGGCGGGGCTAGGCAGCGGTTCATCGCTGCAGGGGACTCGCCAGGTGCAGCTCCGTACCGTCAGCTCCTCGACAAGTACCTGAACGAGATCGGGGCAAAGCTGACTCCGCCCCATACGCTCGGCATTCCCACCCGCATCGTGATGGACAGCAAGCAGCTCGCCGCCGGCGACGCCTACACGTTCGCGCTCGGACCGAAGCAGGGCCATGCAGTCGAGTGCGAGATCCACATCACGCCGCAGCTCCCCAAACTCGGATCGCGAGACATCGAAGTCGCCGTGGCGCACGAGGCGTTCCACTGCATCCAGAGCGACATCTTCCCCACCGTCAAGGACGGCGACGACACACTCGGGGCTGCGCCCTGGATCGTCGAGGGGCAGGCGGCGTGGGTCGGCGAGGTGGTTGCGGGACCCGACGACGGGCAGTACGCCGAGGACTGGTGGAAGGCGTATCTGCTCACGCCGCGCACTCCTCTCACGCAACGGACCTACGACGCGATCGGCTTCTACTCCCACATGGCCGAGACCGGCAACGATCCCTGGAAGGTGCTGGTCCCGATGCTCACCGCAGGCGACAACTCGGTGGCGTTCCAGGTCGCGACCTCTGCGGCCCGGGATCCTCTCCTCACATCCTGGCCCTCGGGTCTGTTCCGCCGTCAGGCGTGGGGGTCGGAGTGGGACACGACCGGCCCGGGCATACCCGGTTCCGGCGTGCGTGGACCAGTGCAGATGCTGAGCGTCTCGGGCAGCGGCACCGAGACGTTGGGCCCGAGTGCGTTCGCCAACGAGTTGACCGAGGTCGACACGGCCGCCGAGGTCACCGTGGTGGGTACCGACGGGTACGCCCGGATCAGGGACAACGCCTCCCTGGAAGTCGTCGCCCAGCCCGGGATCGAGGTCCTGCTGTGCACCCGCAAGGACGCCAAGTGCGTCTGCCCGGACGAGTCAGGGCCCCCGCTGACACCCGCCACAAGCCCGCTCGAGATGGGTAGCACCGGCGGCTCGAAGTCGGCGACTGTGACGATCAGGGGGCAGAGCCTCGGCGACTACTGCAAGGCGCGCACGCAAAAGAAGCCGTCTCGGGAGGCATGGTGCGCCGACGTCATCCGCGTCAACACCAAATACGGCTATCTGGTCGGTGAACCTCCCCGGTATCTGGCTCCGAGCGACCTGACCGTCGACATGATCCGCGGCATCGTCGATGAGACCCTTGCGCACGAACAAGAGTTCCTCGCCATCACCCCAACCGAGATCGTCGGCGACGTCCAGATGGAGATGCGGGTCTTCCACGAGATGCAGAGCGTGGGCTACAGCCTCTCGGCGATCCAAGCTGCACCCCCCGGCTTCCGCGAAAGCCAGGGACGCCTCATGGACTACCAGGTGAAGAACTGCGGGATCCTCCCGCCGCCCGGTCAGTGAGTCCGGCTGCTCAGGCGACGCGGCGCCAGATCCGCTGGACCGTGACTGCCGGATCAGGCTGATAGGCCGGACCTGCCTCCTTGTCCAGGAACTCCAGCCAGCCGATGTCCGCGGCGAGGGCATGCTGGCTCGTCTCTAGCTCACGGATGCTCTCGAAGCCTGACATCCACATCACGCTCCCGTACGGACCTGTCTCGGCCACGAGGAAGAGGCTCGGTACGCCCGTAATCTTCTCCGCGTGCTGGGCGATGTCCACGCCGACGGCCATGCCCTTCGCCAGGTTTCCGTTGGCGCAGACGGCTTGGACGGTCGACCCGTAGGCGATCTGGCGGCTCGGGTCGGGCTGGCCGTGGACGACCTGGGCGATCGAGTCGTCGGGGCCCCCCACAGTCAGCTCGGCACCTCTGTCGGCCTCGGCAGCGAACGTCGGGTCGCCCTGGAGCCTGTCGAAGACCGTCTCGATCGTCTGGAGGTCCGGCACGAAGCAGGACCAGGCCAGGCGTCCGACTTCGGGACTGAGCACGCTCGTGAAGAGCCTCAGGCCGATGTCCGTCGCCTCGTTCACGTACTGTGTGATTCCGGTGGCCCAGGCCATTGCCTCGGCCGTGCGTCCACCGGCCAGGCGGCCGGTGCGGCTGAACAGATACATTCGATTCCCCCTTTCTGTCTTCCCCGGTTCCCAATGGGCCTCGTGGACCCATGCTTGCGGGCGACAGTGTCGCGCTTCTCGCTTGTGTCTGCACGGGCGGAGGGGAACGCTGCCGGCGTACCGAAGGAGTCGAGGTGACTTGGGCAGTTAGGGGCGTCGTGGGCGTGAGCTTGCTTCTCACCTCACTCGCGATGTCCGTGCCGGCTTCGGCTGGGGAGGTCGACCACGTCGACCCGTTCATCGGCACCGCCCCCAGCAACGTGCCCGATCCCGTCCCGGGAGGGGCGATGGGCGACGTATTCCCAGGCGCCACCGTCCCCTTCGGCGCGGTGCAGTGGAGTCCAGACACGCCCGGGGCCGAGAACGACACGGGTTACACGTTCGCCGACGACCGCATCGAGGGATTCTCGATGGTGCACTACAGCGGGGCCGGCTGCCCGAACAACGAGCTCCTGCGTGTCATGCCCTCATTGGGCGCCAACGATCGGCCCGCTCTCTTCTCACACGACGACGAGTCTGCCTCACCTGGACGGTACGCGGTGACGCTCCAGAACGGGATCGGTGTGGAGCTCGGCGCAACGGAGCGCGCAGGGATCGGTCGCTTCACCTTCCCGGCATCGCGAAGGTCGAGCATCACGCTGGACGCCTTCCATCGCAACGCTCCGTTCCTCTTCTTCGCGCCCGCACGTGTCGAACGCGTCGACGACCGCACGATCCGGGGCATGGTGCTCGGGGGGAGCTTCTGCACCACGCCGACCGCGTTCAGGATGTACTTCCATGCGGAGTTCGACAGGCCGTTCGAGGTCGCGTCGTTCAACCCGTTCGGGACGGCACGACTCGAGTTCGACACCACGACCGACCCGGACGTCGTGATGAAGGTCGGCCTGTCGTGGGTACGCACGGCCAACGCCGCGGAGAACGTCGCTTCGGAGGTGCCCGGGTGGGACCTGGCCGCCGTGCAGGCCGACGCCGAACGGAAGTGGGAGGAGCTCCTCGGCCGAGTACGGGTTGCAGGTGGCTCGGAGGAGCAGAGACGCGTCTTCTACACGGCGCTCTACCACGCGATGCTGCATCCGAACGTCTACAGCGACGTGAACGGGGAGTACACGGGCTTCGACGGACGAGTGCACTCCACCGAGTCGGGACAGACCCACTATGCGAACTTCTCCGGCTGGGACATCTACCGGTCCCAGGTCCAGCTCCTGTCCGTCCTCGTCCCCGAACGCGCGGAGGACATCCTCCGGACCCTGGTCGAGGATGCCCGGCATTGCGGAGGCGGCTTCGCGAAATGGACCACGTTCAACGTCGAGACGTCCGTGATGATCGGCGATCCGGGTGCGCTGATGGTGGCGAACATGGACGCCTTCGGTGCCGGCGGTATCGACCCGGCCGAAACGATCGAGATCATGGAGCGATCCGCGTACAACCCTCGGACCCGGTGCGGCTGGCTGCGTCTCCGACCCGGTCTCCCGCTCTACATGTCGCAGGGCTTCACGCCGTCGCTCCCTCGCGCCCTCGCCGAAGGGAGGCTCGCCTTTCTCTGGATGTGGCTCCTCGACATCGGCGACGTCTCGGCCACCATGGAGTACGCCATGGCAGACGCGGCCATCGCCGCATACGCGGGAAGACATGGCGCTCCTGCGCTCGCCGCGGACCTGAGACACCGCGCGACAAGCTGGGAGGAGGTCTACGACCCGTCGGTCGCTCACGTGAGGCCGCGACTGCTCGACGGCAGCTTCGCACCGGGATTCGACCCCGCCGACAACTACGGGTTCACGGAGGGGAACGCAGCCCAGTACACGTGGATGGTCTCGCAGGCCTACGGGGCACTCGTCGAGAGGCTCGGCGGTCCCGCCGCGGCCGCCGCCCGTCTCGACGCCCTCTTCGAAGAGGTGAACGCCGGCCTGAGCGAGCCGCACTTCTACATCGGGAACGAACCTCTCCACTCGGCGCCTTGGGCGTTCGTCTGGGCTGGGGCACCCCATGGAACACAGGAAGCCGTGCGCCGGATCATCAACGAGGCCTTCAACGACTCACCCGGTGGACTCCCCGGCAACGACGACCTCGGCGCCACGTCAGCGTGGCTGGTCTGGGCCGGCCTCGGGATGTACCCGGTGGTGCCGGGGGAGGATGTCCTCGTCCTCAACACGCCGCTGTTCCCCGAGGCCGTGGTCGAGGTTCCCGGACGTGGGGCGATCAGGATCACCACCGGCGGAGGGCCCCCTGCCACCTACATCGAGACTGCGACCCTCGACGGGGTCCCTCATCCGAGAGCCTGGCTCCGCTTCTCGGATCTCGCCGCAGGTGCGACCGTCGACTACACGACAGGACCGGAGCCGGCGGCCTGGGGGTCGGATCCCGCCCTTGCGCCCCCGTCTCTGCCTCTGCGGGCCACGCTCGGGGGCTGACGACCTCTCAGAGGCCCTCGAACTCCGGAAGGGCGTCCTTGCCCATCGACGCGTAGCCCTTCGCCATGTCCTCGGACACGAACATGATCGAGGCGCTTGCAGCCTCGAAACGCATCGCGTCGGCGATTCCTCGTTCAGCCCAGGCGTTGACCGTGCGTTTGATGCCCTGAACGGCGAGCGGGGCATTTCGGGCGATCTCGCCGGCGAGGGCTCGCACATGCGACAGGAGATCCTCCGTCGGGACGACTTCCTCGACCATCCCCCATGCCAGGGCCGTCTCGGCGTCGATGCGCCGTCCAGTGAACGCGAGGAGCTTCGTCCTGCCGGGGCCGATCTGATTCGCGAGGCGCATGTCCCCACCGGCGTCGATCGAAACGCCCACCTTCGCCTCGGGCAACGCGAATCGGGCGTCCTCCGCCGCGATCCTGATGTCACCCATCATGGCGAGCTCGAGTCCCGCCCCAAGGCAGTACCCGCGGACAGCCACGACGACTGGCTGAGGCAGGTGCGCCAGCACGGCGAACCGTTCGTGCACCCAACGGAACTTCTCGTAATAGTTGCGCATCTTCTCTGCCGGCGACCGACCAGTGACACGATCCTCGGGCATCCCGAAGTCCACCCCTGCGCAGAAGGCACGCCCCTCGGCACGCAAGACAACAACGCGGATGTCCGAGTCGAACCGCAACTCGTCTGCCCTGGCTGCGATCTGGCGTGCCGACTCCCAACTCCACGCATTCAGCTTTTCGGGACGGTCGAGAACGATCTCGGCCACTGGCCCGAACCTGTCGAGACGCACGTGGACGGGACGCTCGTTCATGGCCTCTCCCCTTCCAGGTCGAACGCATCCCTGCCCATCTGTTCCCTGATGGGTGTGAACTCGGGCATCAGCATCGCGCGCCTCTGCCAGTTGGCACCGTCGACGACGAGCGTGTGCCCCGAGATGTAGGAGGCGTAGGGCGACGCGAGGAACGTCGCTTCCCAGCCGAGCTCGTGGGGCTGCCCGACCCTGTGTGCAGGAACGCGCCTTGCCTCGTTCTGGCGGCGCTCCGGGACCGACATGATGGCGTGAGTCTCGTCGTCGTGTGGGAACAACCCGGGCACGAGACAGTTCACACGGATGCCGTAGGGCTCCCACTCGACGGCGAGGGTCTCGGTCATGTTCTTCACGCCCGCCTTCGCGGCAGCCGAATGCGCGAAACCGGGTCCGCCCGTCCAGGCGTAGGAAGCACCCACGTTGATGATCGAGCCCGGCTCGGCCGCCGCGATGTGGCGCCTGCCGAACTCACGTGAGCAGTTGAACGTGCCGTTCAGCACTATGTCGATGACCGCACGCCAGGCGTTGGGGCTCATGTCTTCCGCGGGCACGGGGAAGTTCCCCGCCGCGTTGTTCACGAGGACCGCCGGCAGACGCCACTCCGCCTCGACTGAGTCGAACAGGGAGGCAACGGCGTCGGGGTCGCGGACATCGCACTCGCCGATCGCCGCCCGCCCGCCGACTCCACGGCATCGATGCCCCGTGCACGGTGATCTGCATCGCGGCTCGCGATCGCGACGTCAGCTCCGAGACGCGCGAACTCGCATGCGATCGCCTTGCCGAGGCCCGTGCCGCCACCGGTGACGATCACTGCCACCTCACGGTAGGTTCCAAAGGGAAGGGCGCAGTCCCCCACTGGGGGCGGTTCCGGCAGGCCCACGTCTCCTCCACGCAGTCGCGCTCGTCGGCGCGCCGACGATAGCCGGGGCGGCAGACGCCAACCGGCAAGTACTAGACATTGCCGGGGGAATCGATCGAGAGGAGGCTATGAGTGCTGCCACAACGAGACGCGTGGGTCGCAGACAGCCTGGCCGAGCTGACAGAAGGAGCCGACGAGCGCATCGAGGTCAGGCCGGGAGACGCACGGTCCGGCTCCGGCTTCGAGAAACTCACGGTCGACGGAGAGCGCTACTTCCTCAAGACGGTGAGTCCCGCCGGGGACTGGATCATGCGCGTGACCGGTGACATCGACCACCGGACGTTCCGCATCTGGAAGGCCGGCCTGATGAGCGAGGCCCCGGACTGCATAGACCACACCGTCGTGGGTATGGCCCTCGACGGTGAGGGCCCCGATGCCGTGCTCGGGATCCTCATGCGGGACGTGGCGGAGCACTTGGTCCCCGAGGGTGACGCCGTGCTCCCCACCGAGCAGCACGAGGGCTTCCTCGACCACATGGCCGCTCTCTACGCCCACTTCTGGGGCTGGAGGGACACATTGGGGCTTGCGACACTCGAACAGCGCCTCCGCTTCTTCGCGCCCGACAACATCGCCGTCGAGCTGACGGAGGACGTTCCCGGCCCCCTCGCCGCAGCGGACGAAGGTTGGCGCCTGTTGGCCGAACGCGCCCCTGACCTCTGGCGGACGGCAGAGCGGTTCCACACCGATCCGGCACCACTCACCGACGCGTTCAGGCGGACGCCCCAGACCTTCCTTCACGGGGACTGGAAGGCAGGGAACCTCGGCCGGCGACCTGACGGCCGGACGATCCTGCTCGATTGGGCGTACCCGGGAGAGGGCCCTGCCTGTTGGGATCTCACCTGGTACCTCGCGCTCAACCGCGCGCGACTCCCCGAGACGAAGGAGGCCGCCATCGAGCGCTTCCGGGTCGCGCTCGAACACCACGGCATCCCGACGGGGGAATGGTGGACCGAGCAGCTCGAGCTCTGCCTTCTCGGGATGGCGGTCTGCTTCGGCTGGGAGAAGGCTCTGGGCGACGACGACGAGCTCCGTTGGTGGGCAGAGAGAGCTGCGCAGGGTGTCCGGCGTCTCGACGAGACCCATGAAGCGTGACCCCTATGCGGGTGCGGCTGCGAGCTGGGCGACCGGTGCCGCCCTGGTGTACCGACCGCTAGCGGAGGAGCTCGTGAGCCGCGCACCCCACGCCCTGAGGGACCGGACCGTGCTCGACGTCGGCGCCGGCACGGGTGTTGCCTCCGACGCCCTGTCGGCCTGTGGCGCCACGCCGGTCGCAGCCGACCGATCCCTCGACATGCTCTCCTGGAACTCGCACCGGCGTCCTCCGGCAGTGGCGTGCGACACCCTTGCCCTCCCGTTGGCCGACGCTGCGGTCGACGACGTGGTCGCAGCGTTCGTCCTCAACCACGTCGAGGAGCCGGTCCGGGCGCTCACGGAGCTGAGGAGGGTGACGCGCCGGGGAGGAGCGATCCTGGCGACCGTCTATGCGAACTCGAGCCGGAGCGAGGCTCGCGAGCGAATCGACGAGGTGGCCCGTGCGCATGGCTGGGTGGCACCCGACTGGTATGTGCACCTGAAGGCCGCTGTCACCCCGCTTCTCGGGACGTCGGCGTCGATGCAGGAGTCCGCCGCGGCTGCCGGCCTCACCGATGTTGTGACGGAGGAGGAGACCGTCGACGTCGGCGTGACGGAGGCCGGGCAACTCGTGGACTACCGCCTCGGCCAGGCGCACGCGTCGACTTGGTATGCAAGCCTCGATGATGAAGAACGCAGGAGAGTCCGCGAATCCGCGATCGCGACCGCAGAGCCCGTCATGGAACCCTATCGTCCGACGGTGGTGTTCCTGGTGGCGGGTGTCCCCTGAGCGCCCTGAGGCGTGACGACGTCCTCAGAGAAGAGGCGCGGCAAGACCGTGCCGTCGAAACGGTTCTGCACCAGCACTCTCTGGCCGGGCTCGGATCCGTCCACGTTCCCCTGCTCCTCGACAGCGTCCAACCGTCGTTGTGGCGACATGACCTGCAACATCCGGACTCCCTCCTCGAATGAAGCCGATGCATCATAGGCTCGAGTCTATATACGATGTATCATTCGTTATTTCTATGTCCGGTTTTCTGATCTGCGAACGTCATTTCGTGAGATTTCCTTGCCCCGCCCGTGTAGGTTCTGCATACTGGACCGACAGAGCTGAGGGGAGTACCCCGTCAACGGTGGTGTCGTCATCACGGCACAGCCCGGCACCACCGACTCGCACGAGTTGGGGGAGACCTCGGTACCGGGAGCGCACGAACACCGGAGTACCGATGCCCCCAGCAAGCCCCGTGGAGACCGAGGACCGGCGACCCATGCCCTGGTACCGCCAGAGCGTGCACGACGTCGCCACCAGTCTCGCCGTCGACCCGAGCGGAGGCCTCCCCGACGAGGAAGCTGCCGTCCGGCTGGAAGAGCGCGGCCCGAACAGGCTCGAGGAACCCGCGCGCAGGCCTGCCTGGCTCCGGTTCCTCGACCAGTTCCGCAACGGAATCGTCTACATCCTCATGGGTGCGGCGGTCCTCGCAGCACTGGTGGGCGAGCTCAAGGATCCGATCATCATCGGGATCGTGCTCCTCATCAACGCCGTGCTCGGCTACATCCAGGAGGCCCGCGCCGACAAGGCCCTGGACGCGCTGCGGCGCATGCTCACGAGCACAGCGCGGGTGCGACGCGGCGGACGTGTGGTGGAAGTGCCCTCCGAAGAGCTGGTGCCCGGTGACATCGTGCTCCTCGAGGCGGGGGACCGCGTTCCGGCGGATGGACGTCTCACGCTGACAGTGAGCGCGGCGATCGACGAGTCCTCGGTCACGGGGGAATCCCTCCCTGTCGAGAAGGACGCCGAGACGATCCTGGACGACCCCGAGGTGCCGCTTGCGGACCGTCTCAACACCGCACTCATGAACACGACTCTCGTCAGGGGACGAGCGGAGATGGTCGTCACCGAGACCGGCATGGCGACCGAGATGGGGCACGTGGCGGCGCTCCTCGGGACGGAGGACCCCGGCGAAACCCCGCTGCAGCGCCAGCTCGACCGCCTCGGGAAACGGCTCGCCACCGTCGCCGTGGTCGCGGTCCTCGCCGTGTTCGCCCTGCGTCTCCTCGAGGGGGACGACCTCGCGGAGGCCGCTCTGAACGCGGTCGCGCTCGCCGTGGCTGCGATCCCGGAGGGGCTCCCCGCCGTCGTCACGGTCACGCTTGCGATCGGCGTCAGCTACATGGCGAAACGCAACGCGATCGTGAAGCGACTGCACGCCGTCGAGACCCTCGGGTCCACCTCCGTGATCTGCTCCGACAAGACGGGCACGCTCACCATGAACCAGATGACCGTGAAGGAGGTCCGGATCGGCGACACCGCGATCACGGTCTCCGGGGAGGGATACGGAACCGACGGCGAGCTCGAGGTCCCGGGAGGTGACGGAGGAGCCGCCCCCACCGAGTACCTGCGGCCGGCCGTGCTCGCCAACGACGCCGATGTCAGGAACGGAGAGATGGTGGGAGACCCGACGGAGGGTGCGCTCGTGGTCCTCGCCCAGAAGGCATCTCTCGACACGGCGGAGCTGCGTGGAGGGCACCCGCGCCTTGGCGAGATCCCCTTCGACTCCACGTCCAAGTACATGGCGAGCTTCAACGCCGATGGCGACGGCGTACTCGTGTCTGTGAAGGGTGCGCCCGAGGTCGTGATCTCCATGTGCTCGGCGGCTCGTCTGGGATCGGGCGAGACCGTGTCCCTCGACAACTCGGGCCGTGAGGATCGCCTGCGGGTGAACGAGGAGCTCGCCGCGAAGGGATATCGCGTCCTGGCGGTGGCCTCCCGTCCACTTGCGCGCGCCGAGCTCGAAGGGGCCGAGGACCTCACCTCCTTGTGCACGGACCTGGTCCTCGAAGGGCTACTCGGGATCATGGATCCGCCTCGCCCCGAGGCCAAGCGGGCCATCGACCTCTGCCGGCTCGCCGGCATCAGCGTGAAGATGATCACAGGGGATCATGCGAGCACCGCCGCATCCATCGCAGACCAGCTCGGGATCGAGGGACGTGTCGTCACCGGTCGCGATCTCGACGCGATGAGCGACGAGGAGCTCGCCGTCGAGATAGGAAAGATCGGCGTTTGCGCCCGAGTCGCGCCTGAGCACAAGGTGCGTGTGGTCGACGCACTGCGCGCGGACGGTGAGATCACCGCGATGACCGGCGACGGTGTCAACGACGCAGCCGCCCTTCGGGGCGCCGACATCGGCGTCGCGATGGGCATCACCGGCACGGAGGTCACGAAGGAAGCCGGCGACATGGTCCTTGCCGACGACAACTTCGCGACCATCGTCGGGGCCGTCGAGCGGGGTAGGGCGATTTTCGACAACATCCTGAAGTTCGTCCGCTTCCAGCTCAGCACGAACCTCGGGGCCATCGGCACCATCCTCGGCGCAGGGCTCCTCGGTCTCCCCATGCCGCTGACCGCGATCCAGGTCCTCTGGGTCAACATCATCGCCGACGGGCCTCCGGCGATGACCTTGGGCGTCGACAGGCCGTCACCTGACGTGATGCGCCGGCAACCCCGTCCTCCCAACGCCCCGATCCTCGACTGGCCACGGCTGTCCGTGATGCTGCTCGCTGCAGCGGCCATGACCGCCGGGACTCTGGGTGTTTTCGTCTGGGCCGACGGCGCCTATGGCGCCGAGCCGGCTGCGACCATGGCGTTCACGACTTTCGTCCTCTTCCAGATGTACAACGTCTTCAACGCTCGCAGCCTCACCGCAACCGTGTTCGGTCGTTACAGCCTGACGAACTCCAAACTCTGGATCGCCGTGGCCACGGTCCTCCTACTCCAGGTGGGGGCTGTCCAGTGGGGGCCGATGCGTGCCATCTTCGACACAACCGCTTTGTCGGCGAGCCAGTGGGCGATCTGCATCGCCGTGGCCGCCTCCGTCATCGCTGTCGAGGAGGTACGGAAGATGCTCGTTCGTCTCCTCGGATCCCGCTCCGCGCCCGCAGACCGAGCTCGCAGGAGTTGACGGTGGACAACCCCACGAAGACATGGACGTTTCTCACCAACCACGCGCACGTCCTGCTCTGCATCGCTCGCGACCCCGAGATCAGGTTGCGCGACGTCGCCGAGAAGGTGGGGATCACCGAACGTGCCGCGCAGGCGATCGTCTCGGAGCTCGAGGCCGAGGGCTATCTGATGCGAGTCCGGGTGGGCCGCCGCAACCGCTATCGGCTCAAGACGCACCGGCCCCTCCGACACCCTCTGGAGAACGCCCACAGGGTCAGTGAGCTCGTCGACATGCTCCTCCCCGACTGACCGGCAGGCAGCAGAAAATGCGATCCGACCCGACAAGGAACCCCGGCAAGCCTCTCGTGATCTCCCGTGAGGAGAGGGACGCAATGTCTCCTCATGAGGTCGTCGATGCTCTGATCGAGGGGAACGGACGGTTCCGCTCGGGGAACCTCAGGGACCGCGACTTCGTGGGCGAACAGGAGGCGACTGCGGGGAGCCAGAACCCAGCTGCCGTCATCCTGAGCTGCATCGACTCCCGCGTGCCGGCCGAGATCGTCATGGATACGGGCATCGGCTGGATCCTGAACGTCCGCGTCGCCGGGAACGTCCTCAACCATGACGTCCTCGGCAGCCTCGAGTTCGGTTGCGCCGTCGCCGGCGCAAAGGCCATCGTCGTCATGGGGCACACGTCGTGCGGGGCGGTCCAGGGAGCGTTCGAACACGTCGAGCTGGGACACCTGTCGAG
>QWHP01000467.1 GCA_021404985.1 Actinobacteria bacterium ATB1 | reverse complement strand
CCTCGTCGCGGCGTCCCTCCCAATCGAAGTCGTACGGCGCCGGCATCTGGAAGAAGCACGTGTGCTCCCCCTCGACCTGGCTCAGGAAACGGTCGAATGCCGACTCGCACGTGAAGTGGCCCGCGAACTTCGGGATCTCGCCATGCTCGACGGACTCGAGGAACCCGAGCACGTCGTCGAAGTTCTCGAAGCCGAGTACGGTCGAGAACGCGTCGCCACGCAGGTTCCCGTCGGCGTTCTTGAGCTCCGGCTTGCCCTTCACGGAGAAGAACACGGTCATCAACGACCACTTGTCCCACTGCCACTGCTCGGCCTGCGTGCGCAACTCCTTCGGAGTCGCCTCCTCGGGAAGGAGCCGCAGGAAGGTCGTCTGGGGGTCGAGGCTCGACAGGACGGCCTTGCGGGCGTGGATCCTGCGGCCGTCGGCGAGACGCACCCCGGCGGCACGTGACCCGTCCATCTCGATGGCGGCAACCTCGGCGTTGTCGAGGATCAGGCCGCCGTTCTCGAGGATCACCCTCGCGAACGAGCTCGCGAACCTGTGCGAGCCACCGTAGGTGAACGCCTTCTGGAGGCCGCGGTCGAGCATGAGTGGGACGAAGAAGCCCATCCCGCTCTCCTGGGGCGAGATCCCCCACTGGCAGGACGCATAGAGCATTGTCGCCAGGACGGAGTCGGGAAGCGAGTACTCCTGCAGGATCTCGGCCGCGCTCTGCTCGCTCATGTGGAGCATGTCCTGGCCCGTGGGCGTCCGGTCGAGCGCCTCCATGAGGTCGAGCGGCGCCCCGGGTGGCAGGTACGTCGCGGGGCCGAGGATTCCCTCGACGATCTTGCGAAAGCGCAAGGCCATGTCGCCGAAGGTCTCGGCCTCCTTGATCGACCAGCGTGCCATCGAGTCACGCGAGTCCTCGAGGGCACGGCACAGGAGGACGTCGTCGCCGTTGATGCGGCCGCGGATCTGCATGTTCGGCTTGTGGAATCGCAGGCCTCTGCCTCCGAGGTCGAAGTCCTGCAGGGCCGGCATGTAGTCGGTCATGAAGTGGTACGTCGCATGGGTGTTCACGTAGTGACCGGGGAAGAGGATCTCCTCGGTCGCGAGGCCACCGCCGATCTCGTAGCGGCGCTCGAGAAGGACGACGTCGAGCCCGGCCGCGGCGAGATACATGGCGGCGATCAGCCCGTTCGGTCCGGCCCCGATGACCACGGCGTCGGTCTCGTGCTCCTGCGGGAACTCGATGCCCGCGAGGGGGTTGCCTCCGATCGTCGGGTGGATCGAGCCACCCTCGTCACTGTTGACGGTGTCGGTCATCGGGTGCCTCCCTCTTCGTCGGTGATGTGCCACTTCGACGGGTACCACCATCCGGGCGTCGACTCGCCCATGTCCTCGTAGTCCTCGGCAAGGATGTGCATCAGGTTGTACGGCACCGCCAGGAGGCAGAGGCCTCCCGGGTAGGACGTCTGGTGACACAGGTACAGCCCCTCGACCGGTGTGCGGTACCGAGCGAGTTCGGGCAGTGGCTTGCGGGAGAACCACTCGTCCTCGGAGATGCGCATGCCCTCCCAGTTGCCTCCCACGAAGGCCATGTTCCGCATGTTGGAGTCCTTCGGGGTGTTCACCCACGTCTTGATGAACTTGTCCCGTGTCATGTTCGGGGCGTACTGGTGGATGACGTCGTAGATGTTCTCGACGATCTCGTCGGCCGCCTTGTTCACCGCGTCCGGTCCGTCCCTGTGGTCCTCTGGCGCGGGAACCTGGAGGTTGATGTCGAGGACGCCGTAGCCCGTCGGGGCACGTGTTGTGTCATGGGCGCTGTGGTTGATGACCCAGAGCTGGTAGTGGTCCGGGTCGGTGGGGTGCACGTTGAAGGAGTGCACGTCCCGCATGAGGTCGAGCATCTGCTCGGTGGTCGAGTGCAGGAGCATCCCGACGGGGTACTCCGCTCCCGCGTACTCCTGGTCGGCGGCTGCGTACTGGGGAAGTTCCGAGACTGCGAGGTTGGCCACGAAGAGGCTTCCACCCTTGAGGCTCAGGTCCTCGACGCGCTGGACGAAGTCCTGGCTCAGGTGGCTGTGCGGGACGAGCTTCGTGAGTTGCTTGACGTGGGTGTTGAGGATGACGCCGCGCCGGGCGCGGATCGTCTTCTCCTCGAGTGCCGTGTCGTCGTCCACACGGACGCCGACCGCCTGGCCGTTTTCGACGAGGACCTCGGTGACCGGCGCGTTCACGTACATGCGGGCTCCGTGGGCGAGTCCGCAGCGGATGATCGAGTGCGCCAGCGCGTGCATGCCGCCGACGGGAGTGCAGTTCGAATAGAACATGAGCTGCTGGACGGCGAAGCCCGGGATCGCCATTCCCTTGTGGAACGGGTGCGGCCCGTTGCCCCAGGAGCCCACGAGGAT
>QWHP01000027.1 GCA_021404985.1 Actinobacteria bacterium ATB1 | reverse complement strand
GCGACGAGGCCAAGACACAGGCCGAGGCGGAGGCGTTCGCGCGCTCGGCAGCCGAGGACGTGAAGGCATGGGAGTACGCGGACTGCACCGGGGGAGCTGCGGTGTACGACGCGAACGCGATGTTGAGGCCCCGATCCGGCACCGGGCTCGAGGAAATCGCCTCCGGAGACGTGTCGGTCGAGTACGGCATAGCGACCCCCACGGGGATCGACTGGGGGGTCGATGCCGTGCACACGTGTGCCGCGGCGGTGGCCCACAGGGTGAGCATCAGGGTGGACGGCGTAGCGTCGAACGCGAGCGCCATCGGTGTGGTCGTGAAACGCCGTCCCTGTCTTCTCTCCCGTGTCCCCGATCCCGTTCTGGGGAACTGTCCGTGAGCCGCCCCGGGCCACATGCCGTTCCAGCGCCGGACGCAGGGTTCACCCTGGTCGAGCTCCTCATCGTCATCGCTCTGCTGGGGCTCGCCTCCAGTGCCATCCTCGGAGCGCTCTACATGGGCATCCAGACGGTGGAGGACACGAGTACCCGGTTCGTGAACGCGAACAACCGCAACTTCTCCACCAAGTACCTCATTCCCGACATCCAGGCTTGGGATGCGTCCTCCACTGCGACGGCCTCCCAGTCCAACATGATGCCCGGCGCGAACCCGATGCCCTGCCCGACCTCACCCAGCGACGAGTTCAAGGTCGTCTACGAGGAGCCCAGCAGCCACGCTGCCGTCCCAGACGGAGCGCCAGGCAGGCGAGTCACCCGTACCTACAGGGTCGAGGATGTGGCCGGCGAGTGCACCCTCGTCCGGGACAGCCTCGTCGAGACCCTTGTGTTCTGTCCCAGCGGCATCGCGGGTGAGGACGAGACGACATGCAGCGTCCCGACGGAGCCGGACCCCCTGCCCGTGCCGACGACGCAGAGAACGGAGCTCCTCGCGGGCCTCAGGCAGTCCGATCCCGTCTGCATCGACTACATCGAAGCCGGTGTGGACTACTCGCCGTCCTCCGACTCCGACTGGTGCGTCACCAGGCCCTCCACCGTCTATGCGCGCCCGACTCTCCGGCTCTGGATCGCCGACTCCGAGGACACGCCCCCCGGGCAGTACGACTACACCGTGACGGCATCGAGCCGAGTCGGGAGGGTTCCGTCGTGAGACGCGGGTCGCACCTCCTCCGAGACGACTCCGGCATGGCGATCGTGGCCGTACTCGTGTTCATGCTCCTCCTGGGTGTCGTGTCCGTTGCGGTGGCCAACTATGCGTTCACCACCTACAAGACCTCGGAAGCGACGATCGAGGTGAGTGACGAGGTCTCCGCGCAGTCCGAGGTGCTCGACGAGTCGATCGCCTTCCTGCGCGAGGCCACGGGAGGCGACGCCGCCAAGTGCGCCAACCCCTCGTACACCGCACCTGTCGTGTTCGCGATGCAGGACGTGCGAAAGGACAAGTGGCTTCGCGTCACCTGTGTCTATCGGGGCGCCGCCGTCAGCGAGGACCTGGCACCCGACTTCTCGGCTGTCGTCGTCGGGGACAACGGCACAGGTCCCTTCCTCGAGCTGAACGGGTTGTACGACGCCCCGTTCAAGGGGGACGTGATCCTGAAGCACCCCACCCCCGGCCCGACGATCGTCTGCTTCGAGGAGTATCCCGATGCGGGCTGCGAGACGGCAAGCTCCGGGGGTAGAGCCGGCCGGATGGTCCTCACCCAGGGGGTCCTTCGCAGCGTTGCGCCCGGTCCACCGGCAGCGCTCGACCTGCCTCCAAAGATCGTCAAGAGGGTGGGGACCGAGTTCCAGCCGGTCGACTGGATCGACCAACCGCCGCCCGTCGATCCCGATCCCCATTGGCAGGCTCCCGACACCACAAGCCTGGGCCCAGGCGGGTACGTGCTGTCGGGCTGTCGCAACGAGGGATTCGACTGGGTACGCCTCAAGATCCGCTATTCCTGTATCCGGACCTACAGCCCGGGCACGTACTCGTCGAACCCGAACTTCAAGATCGCCCAGCCGTCGGGCACGATGGACAACAACCATGGCACATGCGCGGACTCGACCAAGTTCTGTGTCATCCGTGCGAACTGGCTGCAGCCGGGTGTCTACAAGATGAATGCGCTCTTGCGGGTCACGAAGTCGAACATCGACGCCCCCGTGATCGGAGGCACCTTGGCCGACGCAGTAGACCCCCAGGCGGTCCCTGCGGCACAAAGGTGCATACAAGGATCGCCCGGCGTCGCGATCGTGTTCGGGCCCCAATACGGGATCCACCACTACGACTCGTTGCTGAGCATCCCGACTGCCGACATCACACTGTGCCATGTGAGGCCGGAGCAACTCCTGAACTCCTCAGGGGCTGTGCAGGGCCAGCCTGGACTCGCTGTCTACCAAGAGCCCGACGGTCTGCCCGCGAATTGGGGAGAGTTCGCCATCCTGTCGTCTGAGTGCATCCTCGGGGCAAACGGCGCGCTCGTGATACACGGAATGGTGTACGTGCCCGAGGGGAACGTCTTCGTGTGCACTGGGCACTCCGCGAACCCCATCAAGGTCGGCACCGGTGTCGTTGCCTGGAAGCTCAAGATCGCTGCATACGACCTCGCCGACTACAACCTCCCTCTGTTCGGTCCTTCCGAGAGCGGCGCCGAATCGGACCGGGGCGTCGCATACGACCGGACACTCGACCTGACCGTCGACACGTGTGCAGGCATGCCGACCCCTCCTGTGTACGCAGACTGCACCGTGGAATCAAGCGTCACGGCCCAGCTCAAGATCGGATATGACACCGATGCAACCGCGTGGATTTCGCGTTACCTCCCCGGGGGGGAGTGACCACTTGCAAAGCCGCGGCGCATGCGGCAGGATTGCCGCCAACCGCGTCGAAGCTTCCACTGTGCCGGGTGAGTGTCCCCATCCGGAGTCTGCGTTTCGTTGCCCTGACAGAGCCTCACATGAGGCTTGTCGAAACCGAGAGAGGCAGTAGCCGATGCGTCATTCAGAGGGTGGTCGGGCCCGAAGTGTTTCCCTGAAGTCCGAGAGGGGATTCTCCCTGATCGAGCTCCTGATCGTCATCGGTATTCTCGGAATTCTCGCCGGGATCGTTGCCTTCGCCGTGGGTGGGTTCTCCAACGCCGGTGAAGAAGAGGCGTGCGAAACCGACAAGAAGACGCTCATCACGGCACTCGAGGCCTTCAAGGCCACCCCTCGCGCATCGGAGGAGGGTGGCGACTACAAGTACAAGGGCTACCCGTCCTCGCAGAACGACCTCGTCACAGCGCAGCTCCTCCTGGCCCCATCGAAGAAGTGGGACTACTCGGCGAATTCGGCGAGCCGTGTCGACATCCCGAACCCTCCTGACGCCGACTCCGACGATCGCGTGTCGATCGAGGTGCCCAAGGGCACCGTCGTCGGAAACACGGTTCTCTACGGCTCGTACAACGCCCTCACCCCCGTCGCCGGGTCCGGTTGCTGAGGCGCAGCTACCATAACCGCCAGAATCCCGAGCGGCCGACCGTGTCCCATCCGGCGCTCGTCAGAACCTGATCACGGAGCGGACGGTTTCACCGGACTGCATTGCATCGAACGCGGAGTTCACGTCGTCGAGGTCGATGTGGTGAGAGACGAGTGATTCCAAATCGAGCCGGCCCTGCCGCCAGTACTCCAGCATGCGGGGGAAGTCACGCGCCGGAACGGCCGACCCGTAGACGCATCCTCGCAGGGATCGCTCGAAGTAGAAGAGCTCGAACGGGGAGAACTCGACCTTGCCGTTCATGGACCCGGCCCCCACGACGACCGTCGTGCCACCTGAACGCGTCGCCTCCCATGCCGTCCTGATGGTCTCCGGGATGCCCACGACTTCGAACGCGTAGTCGAAGCCGGGTCCGCCTGTGACGTAGCGGAGGGCCTCGGGCAGATCCTCGGGGGAGACCGCGTGCGTCGCCCCGAGCCGAAGGGCTGTGTCGCGTTTGGAGCTCACCGGATCGACCGCCACGATGTGGAGTGCCCCGGCGAGGCGGGCGCCCTGGACCGCCGACAGCCCAACCCCGCCGCAGCCGACCACGAGAACGTTTGATCCCGGGGCAACGCGTGCGGTGTTGAGGACGGCTCCGACGCCAGTCGTGACCCCGCATCCGACGAGCGCTGCGACGTCGAGGGGGATGTCCTCGTCGATGCGGACTGCGGCCACCTCGGGAACGATCGTCTCCTCCGCGAACGTGGCGAGTCCCTGCCCGGGTATCAGCGTCTCGCCGTCAGCCGACAGGTGGTCGCTCAGCATGTGGGAGGCCCCGTTCGGGCAGAGATGAGACTCGCCGCGCCGGCACGCGTGGCACGACCCGCACGGAGTTATCCATGAGAGGACGACGTGGTCGCCAACTTCGAGGCCCGTCACCCCGGGCCCCAGCTCGGTGACGATCCCCGACCCCTCGTGCCCGAGCACGGTCGGTACGGGGTGGAGAAGCGTTCCGTTCTGTACCGACAGGTCCGAGTGGCAAACTCCCGAAGCAGCGATTCGAACCCGCACCTGGCCTTCGCGTGGTCCGGTGATGTCGACCTGACGGACACGCAAAGGCATCCCCTGTTCCTCCAGGACAGCAGCGCGCATTTCCTGCCTCCGCTCTTGTCTGGCGAGGGCTGCGCCCTCGGGACCGAAGGTCGTACAATACATACTTGTACGACGCAGCGAGGGAGTCGGGGAGGGAACCATGGCCGGGGTGACGTTCGATCCGCTCGATTCTGCCTACATACAGAATCCCTACCCGACGTGGGCGCGGCTCCGTGAGGAAGACCCCGTGCCGGACATCGGAGGCGTGCGCTGGGTCACCCGCTACGAGACGGCGGCATCAGTCCTCAAGGACCACCAGAGGTTCTCGAACAAGTTCCTCGACGCGGACGCCGTGGAGGAGATCCTCTTCGAGGACCCCGAGGCGAGGAGGATCATCGCCCGACGGCTCAAGGTCCCGCCAACCCTGATCATGGTCGATCCGCCCGAGCACAGCAGGCACAGGACGCTTGTGAACCGAGCCTTCAGCGGAAGGCGCGTCGTGGCGCGGGAGGGGTCGATCCGCGAGGTCTGCCTCGAACTGCTGGAGGAGGTCCCGACAGGCGAGGCGTTCGATTTCGTCGCTTCCTTCGCGTGGCCCCTTCCGATGCGTGTGATCGCCGAGATCCTCGGTGTACCGACCACCGACATGGAGGACTTCAAGCGCTGGTCCGACGACGCCCTCGCCGCACTCGGGCCGATGGACGCCGTCACGCAGCGCAGGGTTGCCCAGTCCTCCGTCGAGCTCTACGACTACCTCGCGTCGAGGATCGAGTGGTCGCGTGGGAGTCCCGGGGACGACCTGCTGTCGGGTCTCGTGCAGGCCGCCGAGGAGGGACTGGCCCAGCTCACGACCGCGGAGATCCTCTCCATGGTGGTCCAGATCCTCATCGCGGGAAACGAGACGACGACGAGCCTCCTCGGGAGCGGTGTTCGGCTCCTGTGCGAAAACCCCGAGCAGATGGCGATGTTACGGGCAGATCCGGACCTGTGGCCGGGTGCGATCGAGGAGATGCTCCGCTTCGAGTCGCCGTTCACGGGACTCTTTCGGGTGGCGACAGAGGACCTCGTACTCGACGGAGTCGACGTCGCTGCCGGCACGACGCTTGTCGTGCACTTCGGGGCTGCGAACCGGGACCCGCGCAAATTCGTCGACCCCGATCGCTTCGACATCACGCGTGAGAACGCGCGTGACCACCTGGCCTTCGGCGAGGGAATTCACTACTGCCTCGGGAACCAACTCGCTCGCGCCGAGGCGCGAATCGCCTTCCCGCTCGTGGTCGAAGCCTTCCCGGGTCTCGCTCTGGACTCGGATCGCATGCCGCTCTGGGCTCCGAGTCCCGTCAGCCGGGGAATGAAGGAGCTCTGGGTGAGAGTGTGAGTCACCCGCGCCTACCAGCCGTTGAACTCGGGCTCCCTGCGTTCCACGAAGCTCCGCATCCCTTCGGAGGCATCTGCTGTGGCATTCACTGCTTCCTGCCCCCATGCCTCGTCACGCAGGGCGGTCACCCTGTCGGAGTCGAGGGAGCGGTTGAGGAGGGACTTCATCATCCCGATCGCCTTCGTCGGCCCACGTGCCAGCCGGAGCGCCCACTGCTCGGCCACCTCGGGAAGGTCCTCGGCCGGGACGACCTTGTTCGCGATGCCGAGCCGCTCCGCCTCACGGGCAGCGATGTCGTCGCCGTAGAACATGATCTCCTTCGCCTTGTGGAGGCCGACGACACGCGGCAGGAGGTAGGCCCCTCCCGCGTCGGGGACGATGCCGCGTCTCACGAAGACCTCGATGAATCTGGCTGACTCGGCCATGAGCACGATGTCGCACGCGAGGACGAGCTGTGCACCGCCGCCGGCGGCAGTGCCCTGTACTGCAGCGAGGACCGGTTTCTCGCAATCCAGGATCGAAGCGACGAGACGTTGCCAGCCCGACGCTACGGCACGTGCGGCATCACCCATCGTTTTGGCAGGCGCTCCCTCCGGCCGATCGTCCCCGCCGAGTCCCTTGCGGCGCCGGAGGTCGGCGCCCGTACAGAAGCTCTTGCCCGAGGCGCCGAGGACGACGGCACGGGTGCGGAGATCCGAGGAGACTGTGGTGAAGTAGTCGGTGAGCGCGTCTCGCAAGTCGGGGGTCAGGGCGTTGCCTGCGTCGGGACGGTTCAGGGTGACCCAGCCCACACCGTCTCGCAGCTCGGTGGTGAGTTCCTCTCCTCCGGACATTCCTTCCCCCCCGCATCGACAGGTCGTTCAAGGTCGATTGTACGAGTTCGGTCGGTTCCCGCCGGCCTGCGCGGTCCATCGAGCGAGGAGCGGCCAGGGGACCTCGGCGGCCAGTCGATCCATGGTGGCCTGCATGGCCTCGACCACCTCGTCGTAGAGCTCGGCGACCATCTCGGGGTCGTCGGCGGCCTCGGGCCCCCAGATCGACCAGTCGAGCGGCTCGCCGACCTCGATCGTCACCTTGGCGGGGAGTGGAACCGACGGGAGGGCGACCCCGAGGCCGAAGGGAATGCTGAACGTGACGGGCAGGACGTGAGCCCGCAAACGGTCGAGCCCAAGGGCGCGAGCCAACCCCTGACCCCGCGAGATGACGAAGGTCGACTCGTGGGAGCCGTGGGAGGTCAGGGGGACGACCGGTACCCCGGCGCGCAAAGCCGTCTCCACGAAGCCAGTGTGGCCCCCGAAGTCGACGCGGTTGCGTTCGTTCCAAGGTCTGAGGCACTCCCATTCGCCCCCGGGAAGCACGCTCACGGGTCTGCCGGAACGAAGGGCGTCGAAGGCGGCCTGGGGCGAAGCCGGAAGAACCCCGAGACGCCGAAGGAGGTCACCGAAGCGCGGCACACGGAACATCACGTCGTGAGCGAGCATCGCGACGGGCGCGTCAGGACCCTTGCGTCGGATCCACTCTGCCCAGAAGCCGAGGATGTCGAATGTGACGAGCCCGCCGGAGTGGTTGCCGACGAGGAGGAAAGGTCCCTCGGGCAGACGTTCAAACCCCCTGATCTCCGTGGCGAAGTAGGCATTGAGGCGCTCTACGAGGGGCAGGAGCCGAAGGACCGTCTCTCGGTCTGCGTGCCCGGTGGGGCGGGCAGGTCCGGACCCAGCCGGTGTTGCTGCAGCCGGGTCGGGACCTGGATCGGAGTGGGGTTCGGTTCTCGGAGGCATCTCCGGGATATTCTATGACATCCACGTCAGAGAATGCACACGTGGCGGAGCATCAGGACCGGCCGCCCGCATCTCCGCCGAAGAAGCCCGTGTGGAGTATGCGGGCAAGCGTGTCGAGCATAGTGTCGCGCCGGACATGGAGACGTCTCACGGTCACCAGGTAGTTGAAGCGCTCGATGAGGGAGACGAAGGCCATCGCAGCAGTGTCGGGATCGATGTCGTGGGGCGCCGGTGACTCGGCGACTCTCTTTGCGAGCACGTCGACGAGGTCGGACAGAGCATGGCGACCGAGCCGCATGAGTTGGGTCGGGGCGTCGCTCGACTGCCATACGCTGATGACGGGAGCGTGGTGGCTGTAGAGAGCGGCGAAGCGGTCGAGCCAGTCGCGAAGCGTCCGATAGCCCTCCTCGCCGGAGTCGATCGGACCGAGCTCCGCGGCAAGGGACTGCATCTCCTCGACCACGTCGGCCGCGAGGGCCTCGAAGAGCTCGTCCTTGTTCGCGAAGTAGAGGTAGAACGTTCCGTGGGACGTGCCCGCCTCGGCGGCGATGTCGTCCACTCGCGCCTCGCGGAATCCCTTGCTCTCGAAGACCGTCCGTCCGGCCTCGAGGAGCTTGCGAAGTGTGCGCCGTCCTTGAGCGCGCAGCTTCCGCTCCCGCGCGGGAGTTCCACCGGCCGTCGAGCTGTTCGCACGCGAAGTCTCTGACACGAGCGTCAGGATAGCGGAGGTGGCTCACGGGGGAGGCCCAGGGCACGTTCGCCGATGACGTTGCGCTGCACCTCCGACGTCCCGGCGAAGATGGTTGCCGCCCTGTAGTACAGCATGTTCCGGAGGAGTTTCTCGGCCCGGTCGGCGCCCGCGTAGGCGCCGGGGCCGATCAGTCTCGTGCCGAGGTCGTGCATGCGCTGACTCATCTCGCTCCAGAAGAGCTTCACGACCGAGGACTGCGGGCCCGGCTTGCCGTCGCGAAGGACGTCGGTGAGAGTCCGGAAGTTGTGCAGCCGGAAGATCAGGACGTCCGACCAGGCGCGAGCCAACTCCTGTCGGATCAGGGGATCGGCTCCCGGCCCGCCACGTGCGAGCTCGAGGAGCTCGTCGAGGAGCATCGTGTGGACGATCAACTGGCGGGGAGAGGTTCCGCGTTCGTGCGACAGCGTCGTCGACGCGATGCGCCAGCCGTCGTTCTCGGCGCCCAACAGGTGGCCGGCCGGCACCTCGACTCCGGTGAGGAAGACCTCGTTGAACTCCTCCTCGCCGGTCATCTGCCGGAGTGGCCGGACTTCGACCCCCGGAGAGGTCATGTCCACGACGAAAGCGCTGATTCCCCTGTGGCGGGGCGCCTCCGGGTCGGTTCTGGCGAGGAGATACCCCCAGCGTGCGAATTGTGCGTAGGAGGACCAGACCTTCTGGCCCTCGACCACGTAGACGTCGCCTTCGCGGCGTGCGGTGGTCCTGAGGGATGCGAGGTCGCTGCCTGCGTCGGGTTCCGAGAAGAGCTGGCACCAGATCTCGTCGGCCGGGAGGATGCCGGGCAGCCAGCGGGCCTGCTGTTCGTCCGTCCCGTGCTCGGCGAGCGTCGGGCCGACGAGGTTGACCCCGATGCGGTTGATGATCTCGGGTGCCCGAGCCCGGGCGAGCTCTTCCTGGACGACGAAGTTGTGGATCCAGGTGAGGCCTCGTCCACCGAAGTGCTCGGGCCAGTGGACGCCGACGAGTCGTGCGCCCGCGAGGGCACACTGCCAGGAGCGCAGTGCCTCGACATGCGCCTCGAGGTCCGTCCCGTCGGGAGGCTCCGGCGCACGGTGCCCCTCGAGCCACTCTCTGACCTCGGCGCGGAAGTCCTCCTCGTCCGGGCTCAAGGACAGGTCCATCAGCTTTGCCCTAGATCGCGCTCGGCTCGCGGTTCGCGAGGGAGACCGAGGATCCGTTCGCCGATGATGTTGCGCTGGATCTCGCTCGTACCGCCGGCGATCGAGGCCGCTCTCGACCAGAGGAACTCGCGCCAGGCGGGAGGGGAGGACGCGCCGCCCCGGCCGTCGCGCAGGGACGCAATCGCGGACGCACCGTCGAGTGCGATCTCGGTCTCGTGCAGGTGCTGCGAAAGGAGTGACCAGTGCAGCTTCACGAGCGACGACTCCGCACCGGGCTCTTCCCCGCGGGAGAGTCGCGTGAGGGTGCCGAGGTTCAGGAAGCGGAATATCTCCGCCTCCACGTAGCAGCGGGCGAGTTCGTCCCGCAGTGGCGGGTCGACGGGCATGTGCCTCGCGTCGTCGAGCATGCGGTCGAGGAAGATTCGTTGAACCACCTGCTCCTTGAGCGGGAATGCCGTGCCGCGCTCGTGGGCGAGCGTCGTGTTCGCCACTCGCCAGCCGTCACCGAGAGCGCCCACGAGGGAATCGGGACCCAGCCAGACCTCGGAGAGGAACACCTCGTTGAACTCGCATTCCCCGGTGATCTGGCGAAGCGGACGGATCTCGACGCCGGGCGACTTCATGTCGCACACGAAGTAGGAGATCCGGCTGTGCCGGCCGGATTCGTCGGACGCGGGGGTGCGGGCGAGGAGTATGCCGTACCTGGCCTCAGTCGCATAGCTCGTCCACACCTTCTGGCCGGAGACGCGCCAGCCTTCCCCGTCGGGCATGGCCCGAGTGCGAAGTGAGCCGAGGTCGCTCCCTGCGTCCGGCTCCGAGAAGAGCTGGCACCAGATGTCCTCGGCCGAGAGGATGGGCGACAGGAACCGGCGCTGCTGTTCCACGGTTCCGTGCGACAGCAGAGTCGGGCCCGCGAGGTTGATTCCCACCCGATTCGCCGGCTGTGGGGCTCGAGCGCGGGCCAGCTCCTCGACGTATATGGCGTACTGCATGAAGCCGGCGGAACGACCCCCGAGGGAGGCCGGCCAGTGGGGCGCGACCCAGCCACCCTCGAAGAGGGTCTGCTGCCAGGCGCGCTGTGCGGGGAAGCCGGTGTCCGGTGGAGGAGGATTCGCCCTCAGGAAGTCCCGGAGCTCGGTCCGGAACTCCTCCTCGTCGGCCGTGAGGCCCAGATCCATGGTCGGTGGTCGCGTTCAGGTGTCTCGTACAACTCGTGCAAGGGCTATTGTACGAGCCAAGCGCGGGGTGCGCAGGTCGGTGCCCTCGAGCCCTTCACGTGGGGAGACGAGTTGCCAGAGCGTTCACAGATCATCGAGGGCGAAAGGCTCACCGGGGACGGGGAGCCGATTCCGAACTGGAATCCGACGGACGCCACGATCCTGGCCGAGGTCGACAGCGCCACGCCGGGGCAGGTCGACGCAGCCGTCCGGGCGGCGAAGTCGGCCTTCGAAGGCGAATGGGGCCGGATCGATCCCTTCACCCGAAGGCGTCTGATGCACGATTTCGCCGCCTTGGTCCACGAGCACGCCGCCGAGCTCGGCACGCTCCACACCACCGAGACGGGATTCCCCAACGGATTCGCGTTCGGTGAAGCCGTTGCCGCTGCCGACTACATCGCCCACTTCGCCGGTTGGGCGGACAAGCTGCGTGGCGCAGTCGTCCCGACGCCCGTGCCGGGTCTGCACACCTACACCATCCGGGAGCCGGTCGGCGTGGTGGCCGCCATCGTGGCCTTCAACGTCCCTCTCATGCTCACTGCGTTCAAGCTGGCGCCGGCCTTGGCCGCGGGATGCACCGTTGTGCTCAAGGCCTCTGAGCAGGCGCCGTTCGGTCCGAGGAGGATCGTCGAGCTCGCGCTCGAGGCCGGGATCCCGCCCGGTGTCGTGAACTTCGTGACAGGCGGCCCGGACGTGGGTACGAGCCTGGTCGAGCATCCCGACGTGGCCCTCGTGACCTTCACCGGGGGTGGCCGGGTGGCGTCGACGATCGCCGCGGCGGCAGGGGCGAGCTTCAAGCGCCTTCTCCTCGAGCTCGGCGGCAAGTCGGCGAACATCGTCTTCGCCGACTGCGATCTCGATCACGCGGTCCAAGGGGCCGGCCAGGCGGTCTTTCTCCTCACGGGACAGCAGTGCATCGCCGGGAGCCGTATCCTCGTCCAGCGCCCGATCCTCGAGGAGTTCCTCGGCAGGTTCGAGGACGTGGCGCGTGAGTGGAAACCGGGCGACCCCTTCGCCCACGACACGCGCATGGGACCTCTGATCAGCGAGGCTGCGCTGTCGCGCGTCACGAGCCTCGTCGAGGACGCGCAGCGTCGGGGGGCGAGGGTGCTGACAGGGGGAGGGCGGCCCCAGGGCCACACTCCGCCGGGGTGGTTCTACGCACCCACGATCCTCACGAACACCCGGATCGACGATCCGATCTGCGAGGACGAGGTGTTCGGCCCGGTCGCCGTCGTCGTCCCCTTCGATGACGAAGCCGAGGCCGTGACGATGGCCAACAGGACGCGGTACGGACTCGCCGGGGGAGTGTGGACCAGGGACATCGGACGCGCCCACCGTGTCGCGGCGTCCGTCCGCACGGGGACGATGTGGGTGAACTCGTGGTCCTTCGTGACACCAGGAGCGCCCTTCGGTGGCGTGGGGGACAGCGGCCCGGGACGAGAGGGCGGCATCGAAGCCGCAGAAGCCTTCACCGAGGTGAAGACCGTATACGTACCGTACAACTGAGTGCTCGGAGAGCAGAACCGGGGGAATGCATGGCGGGCAATCCGGGGGGTCGATGGAGGATCATCGACGTGTCGGGGACGACGTGCGCCGAGTCGATGGCTCGAATGCCTGTCCTGTGCGCCGAGGTTGCCGCTGGACGATCGGACGAGGTCCTGCTGATCGGGTGTTTCGGGACGACGCACTTCAACGTCGGCTGGTTCGACGACATCGACGAGGTCATAGATCTGGATGCGGCGAGGCGGGAGGGCGTCGAGGTCGTGAGGCGGATGGTCTTCGGGGGCGGCACGGCCTTCTACGACTCGGACGCGGCGATGATCGTGAGTCAGATCGTGCGAGAGGACACCCACGCCGACCTCGACGCAGCACTGGACGCCTGGCAGCCCGTCGTCGAGGATGCGGTGGCGCGACTCGGGCTCGAGGGTGCCAAGTTCGCCGGATCGTCGGACCTGCGGTGGGGTGCCGACCGCAAACTCGGGTCCTTCATGGCGAACGCAGTTCTCGGGGCCGTCGCGATCGGCGGCTACATGAACATCCGGCGGCCGGACATGGAGATCTATGCGAGATGTGCCCGGGTTCCCGAGGAGAAGTTCCGCGACAAGCTCGTCAAGGATCATCTCGCCTACATTGTCACACCAGAGGAGATCCGTGGTTCGGCGGTGCCCTACGAAGAGGGGAAGGC
>QWHP01000026.1 GCA_021404985.1 Actinobacteria bacterium ATB1 | reverse complement strand
CACCGCCTTCTCCGTTCGGCGAACCTCCTGCAGGAGGGAGGCGGGATCCAGAACGGGCACGACCGACCCGTCCCCCAGGATCGTGGCCCCCGCCACGTGGAGGACGCTTCCGAGGAACGACCCGACGTCCTTGAGCATGATCTCGCGCCGCCCGGTGAGGGCGTCGATGCTGAATGCAGCACTCCGTCCGGAGTGCGAAAGGACGACGACCGGAACGGTCTCCGGGGCAGATGGATCCTCGACGAACGCGAATGACCCCGCCGACGCCAGGTCTGAGTCCGACGCCACGCCCAGCACCTGCCCGAGAGACGCCAACGTGAGGATGTGCTCTCGGACCACGATCGCGCTGCGGCCTGCAACCGTTCGTATCGAGTCAGGCGTCACGCCGAGGACCTCGTCCACGGCAGTCACGGGCATACAGAACACGCTGTCCCCGACACGGACCAGGATCGCCTCGATGATCGCCATCGTGGTCGGAAGAGTGAGGATGAAGCGCGTCCCGATCCCGACCTGGCTCTCGACCTCGATTTCGCCCCGCAGGGAGTCGACCGCGTCTCGCACGATATCGAGTCCCACCCCCCGGCCTGATACCTCGGTGACTTTCGCGGCAGTGGAGAAGCCCGAGCTGAACAGCAGTCTAACCATGTCCGCGCGGTCCAGGGGTTCGTCCGGTTCCGCGAGGCCTGCCGCCAAGGCCTTCTCCTGTACGCGAGCAGGGTCGATTCCGCGCCCGTCGTCCTCGACCTCGATGGCGACCTGACCACCCTGCTGTCGTGCACGGAGGACTACGCGGGCGCGCGACGGCTTCCCCCGCGCAGCTCGTTCTGGTGGCGTCTCGATGCCATGGTCCACGGCATTGATGATCAACGCTCGTACGGACTCGGCGATCCGTTCCATGACCTGTTTGTCGAGCTCGGCATCGGCATCCTCGATCCGAAGATCAACGTCCTTGCCGAGCTGACGCGATAGGTCCCTGACAAGGCGCGGGAGGGGCGCGAAGAGCTGGTCCGTCGGCAGCATCGCCAGGCGACTTCCTGCCGCCTGGACCAACTCCATGCGCTTGCGCGACTCGTCGACGGCTTCTGTCATGTCAGTCGCCAGGCGTGTGAACTCCTCCCGGAGCGACTTGAAGAGACCGACGAGCTCTTCGGGCTGGACTGAATCCGCAGCGACGCGCCTGGCCACCAAGTCGAGGTTCCTCGCCAAGGCCCCAAGGTGCGCTGCGCGTTCCTCGATACCGGAGTGCCCCACGACCGCTTCACCGACGGCATCCACGATCTCGAAGACCTTGTTGACGTCCAACCTCACATATCCACGCCCGTCACGCTTGTCGGGGGCCTCGGGCAGCGTTTTCCGCTCGTGTTTCCGAGCACTCGACGGGGCGTCGCCGACACCGTCCACGACGTGTGTCCGCGCCGGACTCACAGCCGGGTCGGGAGGTCTGGGCGCCACCGGAGGTCTCGGGATCGGCAGAACCTGGGAGACCTCGGGTTCCTCGGGCACGGAGACCGGGGCAGCCACCTGAAGGAGCGTCAGGTCCGGCGTCGCCGGCTGTGGTTCGGGTGCACGGGGACGAGACGGAGGCGTGGGTGGCGAAGAAGGCGGCTCGGGCGGACATGGGTCCGTAGTCGGTGGCGAAGCGACCTCCTCCACTGCCGGGTAGCGGGGGGGAGGGGGTGCCGCGAGGTCGATGACCGACATCTGAGGCACGGTGGCTGAGGCAGCGCCCGGAACTACCGGCGAGTCCGCCGGCGCGTCTGGCAGGGACTCCGGCATCGGAGCCACAGACGCCGAGGGCGGCGAGGGCGCCGGGACCTCCGTCACCAGCGACGAGGCAGCTACCTCCTCCTGCGGGCGGGCCGACACGAGCCTGCTCTCGAGCAGAGCTATCGCCGAAGAGGCGTCCTCGGGTGTGTCCGGCTCCACCATCAGACCCCTCAGAGTGTCACAGCCGATGAGCAGCGCATCCATCGCCTCGGACGCGAACTCGATGCTGCCGTTGCTCAGGGCGAGGAGAAGGTCCTCCATCCGGTGCGCAACGGCGTTGACGACGTCGAACCCGAGGAGCTTCGCCGACCCCTTGATCGAGTGCGCGTCACGCCGGATGCGTTCGAGAGTCTCGACGTCACCAGGATCGCGCTCGAGGTGGAGCAGACCCTCGTCGAGAGAGGCGAGCCGCTCGGTCGCTTCCTCTTGGAAGACCCGCATCAACTCGGGGGTGTCACCCCATCGCCCGTTCAAGCGCTCACCGCTGCTGTCTCCTTGAGCCCCTCGAGGAACCCGCTGTCCAGCAGGGCGGCCAACCCGTCGTCGACGTGAAGCGTCCCGCTGCAGTACCTGCGCATCTCAGGCGGAAGACCGTCGACAGGTGGAAGGACCTCGACCCCGGTGGCGACCCCCCTGACCCGGTCGACAGCCAGGCCTGCCTCGGTCCCAGGTCCGGACCCCGAGTCGACGACGACGAGACGTGAGCGCCTGCCCGAGTTCCGGAGGTCCATCTGTCCGAGGCCCAGCGCGAGCGCGGGATCCAGAACCGGAAGGATTCTGCCCCGCAGGTTCGTGATCCCCGCCACCCATGGAGCGACGTTGGGCAGTGGGCAGGCAACGGGCAACCTGCGGATCTCACTGACACAGGACAGATCGATGGCGAAAGACACGCTCCCGGCGTCGAATCGCAGCCATGAGCCAGTCACGTCAATGCACCTTGAACCTCGAGAGAGCATGGCGCAGCTCCTGGGCCATGCGGTGAAGCGTGAGGGCGGACTCCGTTGCCTCACTGCTCGAGGCAGCCTGCCGGCGGGCAGCCTCCGCGACCTGCTCCATGGCATGCACGACCTGCTCGGAGGCAGCACGCTGCTGAGCTGTCGCAACGGAGATCTCACTCGACGCCCGGCTCGTGTCTGCCGCCAACCGTGTGATCTCCCCGAGGGCGTCTGCTGCCTCGACGGCCAGTTCCATGTCGGCGCGGACCTCCTTCGTTCCTTCTTCCGTCGCCAGGACAGAGGCGTTCGTCTCCTCCCGGATCTGGGCGATCAAGCCCTGGATCTCACGCGTCGCTGCAGTCGATCGTTCGGCGAGACGGCGCACCTCGTCGGCAACGACGGCGAAGCCGCGGCCGTGCTTGCCGGCTCGTGCCGCTTCTATCGCAGCGTTGAGTGCCAGCAGGTTCGTCTGGTCCGACAGCTCCCGGGAGATCTTCAGGATCGTCCCGATCTCCTGACCGAGCTCGCCGAGACGAAGGGTGCGTTCGCCGATCGTGTCCACCCGTTCCCAGATCCTCTGCATTCCGTGCTGTACCTCGTCCACGGCCTGTGAACCCCGAAGGGCGGCAGCAGCAGTGGACTCGGCCAGCCCGGCAACGGACTCTGCCGTTTGCGCGATCGAGGCCGCTGTCGCCGCCAATTGCTCGATCGTCGCCGTTGTCTCCGTTACGGCTGCAGACTGCTCCGACGCCCCGGCCGCCTCCGCCTCGGCGAGCATCGTGAGCTGCTGGGCGGCATCGAGGAGCTGCTGGCCGCCCTCCTGCATGTGGAGCACGAGTTCGTTCAGCCCCGACACCATCGACTTGAACGTCGAGGAGATGTCGACCAAGGGCTCGTCGTCGACCACCCCGGCCGCTATCTCCATGCGTGCGCTCTGGGTCAGGTCTCCTGCAGCGACCTGAGAGAAGGCTGCCTCGATCGCAGCGGTCTGGGCCCCGAGCGTCTCGATCATGTGCTGACGCACCCGGGTGTACGCGTCCTGACGCAGCACACGGATCTTGCCGAGAACGGTCGTCATGGCCAGGATGCCCCCGGCGACGAGAAGGGCACCGCGCACGGATGCCAGTGGCACACCCGCGAAAGCCGTCGCAACGGCCGGGAGCGCACCGAGGAACAGCCCGAACGCCAAAGCCCAACCGAAGGGCAGGTCATGCGACGCGGCGACGGCCACGAGACCGAGCGCCGCCCAGGCGGGCCATCCGACCCCCCCGGTCGCCCACACGATCCCCGCCAGGAGCACGGCCTCGAAGGTGTGCAGCAGCAGCGCAGTGGACAAGGGCACGTCCTCGACGTCGAAGACGCGGGGCGCCAGCCAGGGAAGGCCCGGCAAGAGGAGGCTGGCGCCTATCCCGATCGCCACCAGGATGAAGAACCATCCACGTTGCAGACCCGGAGGGGGATCCCATAGAACTGCGATGACGAGCAGCGCCAGCACGCATGAGCGTACGACACTTGCCGACATCTGCAGTCGTCGGTTCGGAACGTGCATCATTGGAGCATCGGCATCGGATGGGAGCGCTTTGAGAAGGAACGACCTGCTGGTGGACGTGGTACGGCACGGCGAATCCACCTGGAACGCAGAGGGGAGATGGCAAGGCCAAGCCGACCCCCCACTCTCGGATGCAGGCACGTCACAAGCCGAGGCGGTGGCACTCCGGTACGAGGGGACGACACTCGACATGATCTGGAGCAGCGATCTCACCAGAGCCCGCGATACTGCGAAGCCAGTCGCGAGGAAGCTGGGACTGGACGTGAAGACGTTGCCTGCCATGCGCGAGATGGACGTCGGGACATGGACGGGCCTTACGCGCAGGGAGATCGCCGTCCGGTTCCCCGAGGAGTGGGACGCTGTCGAGTCGGGGGGCGACCCGGTGCGGGGTGGTGGGGAAAGCCGCGCACACCTCATGACCAGGGTGCGGGGGGCCTTTGCCTCCCTGACTGCGGAGAGCCTCGCGGCGGATGCACGGCATGTCATGCTGGTTACCCACGGCGGGGTCGTCCGTGAGATCGCCCTGATGGCACTCGGGCTCGAAGTCGAGGGCATGAGGGCCGTCCGGCGCCTTGCGGCACCCGGCAACGCGTCGGTGTCCGTCGTGGCGACGGCAGGACGGAGATCGCGCCTGCTCAGCTACAACGACTCCTCCCACGTCGAGCACGTCAGGCACACGGCACTCGAGGCCTGACTCCCAGCCTGACGCGAACGCGCCTCAGGTCCGAAGACCCGAGAGGACGTGATCAAGCCGATCACCCACGGTCCGCAGGACCTCAGCGATCTCGCCTGCCCTCCCCGCCGATTCGGCCGCCGAACGAGACGACTCGGTCAGCCGGACCATCTCCTGCTGCGCAGACCGCGAAACTCGCTGCTGTTCCTGGGATGCTCGCCGTATCTCCTGGACGGATCGCCTCACCCCTCCGAGGAGGTCACCCGTACCCGAGACGACGTCCTGGAGCTCGAGCAGGGAGGAGAGCCCGTTGTCGAGGTCCCGGCGGCCCATGACCGTCGAGTCGATGACGGTTGCGGTTTCGTACCCGATCTCGTCGACGAGTCCCTGGATCTCCTTGCTCGCAGCCATCGAGCGTTCGGCAAGGCGGCGCACCTCGTCTGCGACGACGGCAAACCCACTTCCCTCCTCGCCGGCCCGAGCGGCCTCGATCGCGGCGTTGACGGCGAGGAGGTTCGTCTGGGCGGTCAGCTCACGGCTGAGCTCGAGGACGGACCCGACCTGGCCCCTCAACTCCGCCAGATGGGAGGCATTCGCCTCCAGGTCCGTCATCTGGCCCTGGAGACGCTCGAGGTCGCTGCGGAGCTTGACGAGCGAGTCGCCGCTTCGCTGAACGGACTCAGCGGCCTGAGCGGTCTGCGTCTCCAGGGAGTTCCCGAGAACCTCGACCGACTCCGCCACGGCGATGACGCCGGCTGCGACCCCCTCAGGTCGTGAACCCGTTTGATCGGCCCGCGCGCGTTCTGCGAGGGCGAGAGATTCGACCGTTTGGAATGCCTCCCCGAGGGCCGCCTGCGCACTCTTGCACTCCGCCACGACCGCAGCGACGAACTGCCACGCCTCGGAGAGCGCGAAGTCGACGTCGGTTGTCGTCCGTGCCGGCTCGGCGTTCCCGTTCTCGAGGTGGGGTGCAGCGGAACGCATCCCCGTGAGATCGCCTGCGCCGATCGCCCTGAAAGCCGCAACCGCCTTGGACAGCTCCCCCTCGAGGCTGTCGCAGTAGTCCTCGTAAGGAGCCGCCACCGCGTCGAGCGCGCTGAACGTCACCTCCACACCGAGTGCGACGAGGAGGAGCGCGCCGAGGGCAACCGCCAGTTGGGCCGACGGGAGCTCGGCCCCCGAGGCAACGGTCGCCAGCGTCACCCACAGGCCTACGATCACCGCCACGAACCAGCAGACCACGCGGAGTACGGGTGTCCGGCCCCGGCGACCGAGCAACACCCAGGCACCCGCAACCGGCAGACAGAAGGGCCACAGGTAGCCTGCCGCCCCGCCAGTCGACCAGAGGACTCCGGCCACACCGGCCGACTCCAGCACGAGCACACCCGCGGCGGCCCCGAGGGGCATCGTCTGGCTTCTCCAGACGAACGCGAGCTCGATGAACCCTGCAAGCGCGGACACCGCCACCGCCAGGAGGACGAGCATCCGGTCCGAGGACGGCACGCCGGCGACCGCCAGCGCCACTACGGCGATGGCGTAGGCGAACCAACGGAGAGCGACGGCGCGTCGGGCAGAAGCCATTTCGCCTGCCTATCGACGCGGCCGGAACCCGCCTTGAGGGACGCCCGCCCGGCGGTCTGCAAGACGGGGAGCGCGCCTGGGATTCAGGCGAGCAGCGCAAAGAGACCGGCGAGGAGGACCAGCACCTTCACGAATGTGTCCCACAAGGCGTCCCAGAAACTCGGGGAGAGAGTCGGAGGCTGCGGCTGCGGCCTCGTGGAGGGTGGTGGTTTGGTCGTCGTCGGAGTCTGGCCCGCGATCGGGTCTTCATCGTCGAGATACTGGTCGTACTCCGACCTGTACTCCCACCACTTCCAGTTCGGGTCGGCGATGTCGTCCCGGTTCGGAGTCATGTGTGAGCACATCCCGAGGTATCGACCCTCGAGGGGATGGCCGGCGACGGCGTTCGCCTGCGTTAGGAGGTTGTGACGCTGCCACAGTCGAGCCGCGTTCTTGGTCGACAGGGGAGCGTAGATGGCGTCGGGACCGCACTCTGTCACCAGGAACGGCAGTCTCCTTCCGCCCGCCGCCGCGTCGTACCTCGGGAGTTGCTGGGCGAAGTAATCGACGGTCTTGTTCGCCTTCCACTCGTTCGCGTAGTACCGGCTCAGGGCGATCTCCCCGACCTGGGGGATCGCCATCGTCGCGTTGATGAAGTCGGTTCGGGCGATCTGGGACGTGTTGTACCGGGCGGAGAGCCCGTTCACCTCGTGCAGTTCCCGCCAGCGATCACCTGCACCACCGGACCAGTATGCCCAGTCGTGCATCTGGCACGTCCAAGGTTCCGGCATGTTGTCCACCTGCTCCATGAGCCAGCCGTTCCAGCGGAACCGCATGTCGGCCTCGTTCCACGCTCCCCAAACGGGGTCGAGTCCGTACTCGTCGAGAACCGATCGCAGGCTCTGTACGAAGGGGAGGTAACTTTGCTCGACACTGGACGGATAGTTCGTCCAGCCCTCTGGCTTCGCCCACTTCGAGCCCGGGACCTGGCCGAGGAACTGCGCCCCCAACCCCTCCCAGAGCGTGTTCTTGACACGCAACTGAACGTAGAGCTTCGTACCTGCAGGATTCGCCTCCGAGGGGAGCAGTGCCTCGAAGAACGGCCGGTACCTTGCCCAATTCGGAGGGTCAGGCACGTAGGGGCCGCCGAGAGCTTGGGTGTGGTAGAGGTCCCACTCCACCTGCCAGCGGATCACTCCCGGGGTGTGCCGGGTGATCGCGTCGATGATCTCCTGGATCGCTGCGCTACCGGAGTAGATGTTCCAGCCTGTCAGGTACTCGGGAGATGCAGCTTTGGCAGCTTCGGAGCCCAAGGTCAACGCGGACCCGACGACAGCGCCTCCCGCAAGGACTGCAGCTCCTCCCAGGAACCTGCGTCGGCCCAGGCCCACTTGCAGATTTGTCATTTCTCGGTTGTCACCCCGATGGTCGGCCCCGATCGGTCGGCCGGATCGCATGAACCCGTGGAACGCGCAACAATGCCCGCTGCCGGCCAGAGCCAGGTGTGCCGGTGATGGGGAGATACGACGTCGGGCCCCCTTTCCCTTCCCCCTGCAGGGGATTTACGGCAGAAACCCGCCTACTCCCATTCGATGGTTGCGGGAGGTTTGGGCGATATGTCGTAGACGACCCGGTTTACACCAGGAACTTCGTTGATAATGCGGCTCGAGAGACGGGCCAGTAGATCGTGGGGCAGCCGGGCCCAATCCGCTGTCATGGCGTCGTCCGACGTCACGGCGCGCACGACCACCGGATAGCCGTAGGTGCGCTCGTCACCCATGACGCCGACCGACCGGACCGCAGGGAGGACCGCGAAAGCCTGCCAGATCTCCCTCTCCAGACCGGCCTTGTGGAGCTCGTCCCTGACGATGGCGTCGGCTTCGCGAAGGATCCCCAGTCTCTCCTGGGTGATCTCCCCGATGATTCGCACCGCCAGGCCGGGGCCCGGGAAAGGCTGTCGCCAGACGATCTCCTCGGGCAATCCGAGCTCCGTCCCCACAGCCCTGACTTCGTCCTTGAACAGCTCCCGGAGGGGCTCGACGAGCTCGACGTCCATGTCGTCGGGAAGACCCCCCACATTGTGGTGGCTCTTGATCTTGGCGGCCCCTTTGGGGCCGGATTCGATGACATCCGGGTAGAGCGTCCCCTGAACGAGGAACTTCGCGTCCTGGTGGTCGCGCGCCACCTCCTCGAACACGCGGATGAAGGTCTCACCGATGATCCGCCTCTTCTCCTCCGGATCCGTGACACCACCCAACTGGTCCTGGAAGCGATCCTGCGCCTTGACGTGTACGAGATCGATCTCGAGGTTTCCAACGAAGGTCTCCTCGACCTGCTCAGCCTCGTCCTTGCGAAGGAGGCCGTGGTCGACGAAGACGCAGGTCAGGCGGTCGCCGATCGCCTTGTGGACCAGAGTTGCGGCAACGGCGGAGTCGACCCCCCCACTCAGGGCGCACAACACCTTCCCCGTCGGCCCCACCGCCTGCCTGACCTTCTCGACCTGCTCTTCGATGATCGACGTCGGGGTCCATGTGGACCTACATCCCGCGACGTGGAAGAGGAAGTGCTTGAGGATCTCCTGACCCCGAGCCGTGTGGCTGACCTCAGGGTGGAACTGGACCGTGTGTATCCGCCGTTCGGTCGACTCCATGGCGGCGACCGGCGAACCGTCGCTCTTCGCCGTCGCACGGAACCCGGGTGGAACAGCGGTGACCGAATCGAAGTGGCTCATCCAGACATCGGAATCGGCGGGGAGGTCACCGAAGAGCGCTGCATCGGGAGCCGTGATCCGCAGACGCGCAGGGCCGTACTCGCCTGCACCCGAACCGCTCACGACACCACCGAGTTGGCGAGCGACGAGCTGGTGCCCGTAGCAGATGCCCAGGATCGGGAGGCCGAGGTCGTAGACGCCAGGATCGATCGTCGGCGCTCCTTCGACGTTCACCGAGGCGGGACCCCCGGAGAAGATCAGGGCCTTGACGTCCGGTCGGGACAGAGCCGCGGGTGGGGAATCGGCCGGGACTATCTCCGACTTCACTCGAGCCTCGCGCACGCGCCGCGCGATCAGCTTTGCATACTGCGCCCCGAAATCCACGACCAACACGGTGTCGTGGGTGTGCGGCTCCGCCACTTGCGCCTCCTGTCACCGGCGACAACCCCAACCTACAAGGAACCGTGCCAAGGGACCGTGCCGGTACGAGGTCCTGTACGGAGCGGAAACTCGCGCGAGACTCGGGACATGGCCGTGGAGCCCGAACCGACGTCATGGGCGCTACCCGATCCGGAGAACTCCGACGACGACCTCGTGGGTGTCGGCGCCGACCTGGCCCCGGGAACGCTCGTGGCGGCCTACCGCAAGGGTCTCTTCCCGATGCCCATCGGCCGAAGGGCGCTCGGCTGGTGGTCACCCGACCCGCGCGGGATCATCCCCCTCGACGGTCTCCGCGTATCCAAGTCGCTTCGCCGCTCCTGTCGAGCGTTCGAGGTCACAGTCGACCGCGCGTTCGCCGACGTCGTTGCTGCCTGTGCCGATCCCCGCCGGCCGAACGGATGGATCACGCGCGACGTCGCTCGGGCATACAACCGCCTGCACGAGCTCGGCTGGGCACATAGCGTCGAGGCCTGGTCGCGGGAGGACGGCCGGCTCGCAGGCGGCCTCTACGGTGTGGCACTAGGGGGGCTATTCGCAGGCGAGTCGATGTTCCACGTGCGTCGCGACGCCTCGAAAGTCGCTCTCGTGGGCCTCGTCGGGATCCTGCGTGCCGCGGGTGACATGGCCAAGGACGCCGGCGCCCGGATTCTGGACGTTCAGTGGCGAACCACCCACCTCGCGACGCTCGGTGCCGTCGAGGTGAGCCGGGAGGAATACCTCCGCCGCCTCGGCACGGCACTGGAGCTACCGCCACCGCCGGAGTTCTCGACCTAGTCCAGACCTCGTCCGGGGAGAGGTTCACCCCATGCCGACGCCTTGTGCGCGCTGGAGGGTCTTGCCCTCGGTGCGCAGGGCGGGAGCCACCATGACCTCGGCCTTCTGGAAGTCCTTGACGTTCTCGTACCCGCACGTCGCCATGGACGTGCGCAGGGCACCGAAGAGGTTGAGGCACCCGTCGTTCTCGTGCGCCGGGCCTACGAGAAGCTCCTCGAGGGTTCCGATCCTCCCGACCTCGACCCTGGTCCCGCGTGGAAGGTCCGGGTGGAAGGTGGCCATGCCCCAATGAAAGCCCCGGCCCGGCGCCTCGAGAGCCGAGGCGAGCGGCGAACCCAGCATGACCGCATCGGCACCGCACGCGATTGCCTTGGCGATGTCGCCTCCGGTGCGCATGCCACCGTCGGCGATGACGTGGACGTACCGCCCGGTCTCGTCGAGATGGCGCATGCGGGCCCCCGCTGCGTCGGAGATCGCGGTCGCCTGGGGAACGCCGATGCCGAGAACACCGCGGGTGGTACACGCCTGTCCCGGACCCACACCGACGAGCACCCCGACTGCTCCGGTCCTCATCAGGTGCAGTGCCGTCGAATACGAGGCGCAGCCACCGACGATCACCGGCAGGTCGAAGGTCCTGATGAACTTCTTGAGGTTCAGTGGCTCGACCTTGGACGACACATGCTCGGCCGACACGACCGTCCCCTGGATGACGAGGAGGTCCAGACCGGCGTCGAGGACGATCTGGGAGTATCTCTCGACGCGTTGGGGTGTCAGGGAGGCGATCGTCACAACGTCCGCATCCTTGATCTCCTCGATCCTTCGCCCGATGAGCTCTTCCTGTATCGGCGCCTCGTAGAGCTCCTGCATCCGGCGTGTCGCCTTCTCCGGGGGCAGGGTCGCGATCTCGTCGTAGACCGCGGTGGGATCCTCGTAGCGGGTCCAGAGCCCCTCGAGGTTAAGTACGCCTCCGCCGCCGAGTCGGCCGATCCCGATGGCTAGTTCGGGTGACATCGCCCCGTCCATCGCCGCCCCGAGGAGCGGCAACTCGAACCTGAAAGCGTCGATCTCCCAGGAGAGGTCTATGTCCTCCGGATCCCGCGTCCGCCTGCTGGGAACAATGGCGATGTCGTCGAGGCCGTACGCACGCCTCGCGCTCTTGCCTATGCCGATCTCGATGTCCACTCGGAGGAGCTCCTTCCCTGCGACTGCGGTGCCTGACAAGACTCTCGCCCACGGGCGCCCGGCGCCCGGCCGGCGCCACGAGCACACATTACCCCCTTGCCCCTCCGACGTCCGTGACGCCCTCGAAAGCACGTGGGCGGATCCGGATACCGCTGCGGTATCTCAATCCACCCAGGTGGACAGGGTCTCGAAGCGGGGACGGCCGGTGAGGGAGGCGAAGGGTCCGAGCAGCTCGAGGGCAGCGGCCGGGCGCATCCGCCCCAAGATGCCCGCCGGCGAACGCAGCTCTAGACAGCGCGACGCCGACTCCCCCATGAGGTCCGCCAGTCGATCCTTGGCGGACTGCTCGTCACCGACATGATCGACCAGGTTTAGCTCTGCCGCTCTCGACCCGAGAAACACCTCGCCTGTGGCGAGTTGCTCGACTGCCGCGGCATCTAGACCCCTGGCCTCCGACACCGTCTTCACGAAGTCGTCGAAGAGCCGGCCGATGAGCTCCCCGTCCTTCTGCTCGTCCTCCGCCGTGGGCCGGCGGAAGGGAAGTCCGAGGTCCTTGAAACGGCCCGACTTGCGCACGTACACGTCCACCCCGACCCTCTCGAGCAGATCCGTCACGTTCGGCCTGAGGAGGATCACCCCGATCGACCCGACCGCGGCCCACTTCGTGGCAACGATCTCGTTCGCCTCTGCCGCCATGAGGTACGCCCCCGAGGCCCCCACACGCCTGATGTGGGCGACCACAGGCATCTCCTCGGCCATGCGGGAGATCGAAACGCGCATCTCCTCGGAGTCGGCCGCGTCACCACCGGGGGAGTCGATCCTCAACAGGAGCCCGCGCACGAACGGGAGCCGGCGAGCCAGCCGGAGCTGGGCTTCGACGTCGCCGGGTCGCAGCGAGCGCCCGATCCGGCCCCTCAGGGTAATAGCGGCTGCGTTCGGCAGGAGTCTCATCATCGAGAGGAGTCTACGTGCCCTCACCGGAAGCGGCACTCGGCGTGAAGAGCGTATCGAGGATCTGGCACAGCACCCGGGCGGTGAACCCCCACACCGTCTCACCCTCCAGCTCGAAGAAGCTCATCTCGGCGGTGACCCCGGCGAGATCCCAGATCTCCGACCTGTAGGTCTCCGCGCGCAGCAGTTCCGCCACGGATACGCGCAGGACGCTCTCGATCTCCGACTCCTGGGCTCTCAGGCCCCCCACGTGATGCACGGTGGCAACGAACGGGGTGATGAGAAAGCGCGACGCATATGTCTGCGTGACCGGCAGCCTCGTCCTGAGCCGCACGTGTCTCCGCTCGACCCCGGCCTCCTCCTCGGCCTCTCGTAGAGCCGTGTCGGCCAGCTCCTCACCTGCCTCGCGCACCCCACCCGGG
>QWHP01000025.1 GCA_021404985.1 Actinobacteria bacterium ATB1 | reverse complement strand
TCCGGGAGATCGGCCCGCACGTGTCGGTCATCATGCTCACCGCAAAGGACAACGAGGCGGATCGTGTCCTCGGCCTCGAGCTCGGCGCGGACGACTGCGTGACGAAACCCTTCAGTCCCCGTGAGCTCGTCGCCCGTGTCCGGACGGTCCTGTGCCGCGTCGAAGGTCGTCCGCCCGTTCCCGGTCCACGTGTCGTGCTCGACGGGCTCGCCATCGATCCCGCCCGACGGGAGGTCCATGTAGACGGCCACCTCGTGCAGCTCACGGTCAAGGAGTTCGATCTCCTGCACTTCATGGCGCGGTCACCCGGTCAGGTGTTCCGTCGCGACCAGATCTTCGAGCACGTCTGGCAGGACGTGCCTCTCGGCGACTCCGCGACGGTCACCGTCCACGTGAGGCGACTGCGCGAGAAGATCGAGGAGGATCCGTCCGACCCCAGATGGGTCCAGACCGTGTGGGGCGTCGGCTACCGGTTCATGCCACGATGACGACGACCGTCCTCATCGCCGAAGCGTTCACGGCGCTGCTCGTGCTCGCCGTCTTCTTCTTCGCCACGTCCCCGCCTCCGCCGCCTGCGGACGAAGGTCCTTCTCGTCGTCTGGGCGTCCTTCGGTGCCGTCGTCGCCGGTGTTGCAGTTGCGGTTGCCGGCATGGCCATCGACAGCAAGGACCTCGTGCTTCTTCTCGCCATCCTGACCTTCGGCTGCCTCGTCGGCGCGCTCTGCTCCCTCGCCGTCGTACGGGCCGCGGTCCGGCCGATGGAGGAGATCTCGAACGCGAGCGCCCGGATCGCAGCCGGCGACCTCTCCGTGAGGGTCACTCCCGGCAGCCGCGACGAGGCCGGGGAGCTCGCCCGCGCGTTCAACTCGATGGCCGAGGCGATCGAGACGGCATTCCGAGAGCGCGACCGGGCGGCCGAGGCGCACAGGACGCTCATCGCGTCGATCAGCCACGACCTCCGAACACCGCTCGCGTCTCTCCAGGCGATGGTGGAGGCACTCGAGGACGGCATCGTGGAGCAGCCCGAGGTCGAGGGGTGCTACCTCGTCCAGATGAGCCGCCAGATCGACGATCTCGCCGCCATGATCGACGATCTGGCCGCCATGATCGAGGATCTCTTCGCACGTAGCCGGAGATCGAGATCCGCCACACCAACCTGATCGAGCGGACCTTCGATGAGACCCGTCGACGGGTCAAGGTCATCGGCCGGCTCCCCGGCGAAGCATCCTGCCTGTCCCTCGTGTGGGGCGTGCTCGACCGGGCCTCACGAGGCTGGCGTGGCCTCACCTACACCCCGGCGATCGCCCGCCAGCTCACCGAGCTGCGCCAACAGCTCCACCACCCAACCAACCCCGCCGAGCACACCCCCACCGCCGCTGTCACAACAGTCGCGGAACCTGACCACCGGAGCCTGCGCCCCACCCAGTTATTACACCAAAGACGGGACGCCACCACTGCGCTGGCTCCTCTGGCGCAACTGGGAAGACCTCACTCCCCAACAGCGTGAACGTCTCGACATCCTCGCCGCCACGCACGGTCGCCTGCACCGCGCCTGGCAACTCAAGGAAGTCCTCCGCCAGATATTCCAGCTTCCCTACCTCGAGGCCAAGATGCAACTCAACGACTGGCTCGCCTGGGCATCCCGCTCCCGCATCCCTGCCTTCGTCAAGCTCGCCCGCCGCATCCGATGACACCGACCCACGATCGAACGCACCCTCGAATGGCGTATCTCCAACGGTCTCGTCGAATCCACGAACACAAAGATCAGACTCATCCACCGACGCGCCTTCGGGTTCCGCCAGCCCGAGTCCCTCATCTCCCTCGCCATGCTCGCCCTCGGCGGCTACTGCCCCCCACTCCCATGGCGATGACCCACGGATCCCCGGGAAGAGCCGGAAATGGTCGAACCCACAGTGCACGAATATGCGCCAGCTCTCTCCATCCAAGTCCTGCCCGGCTGTGCGCCGGACTCGGGTATCCGCCGAGATTCAGACAGGCGTCATCCCCCAGTGAGGGCATTGGCAGCGTCTTGGCTGCACTGAGAGACCTTGTCGGCAAGGTCGGGGTCGGAGGCAACAGCACCGGCAAGGTCCTTGGCCTCGGCGGCGAGCTCCTGCGCCGTCGAGGCGAGCTCTGCGCTGTTTGCCGACGTCGGGTCGGCCATGGCCGCCTTCACCTCGTCGACGTACTCCTCGACCTTCTGACAGTACTCGTCAACCTGTGCGTTGCCGGATCCTCCCGAGTCGGAGGAATCGTCGGTCGAGCCACTGTCGTCGCTCGAGCCGGTGTCCCCGGAGTCGGATTCGTTCCCGGAATCAGCGGTGGTCGCCGAAGAGTCCGAATCGGAATCGGACCCGCAGGCGGCAACCAGAGCAGTCATCAGAACCGCGATAAGAGCCAAGACCAGTTTCTTGCGCATCGTGTTCCTCGAAATGTCATTCGTGTAGTTTGGGCAGGCGCACAGACGCTACCCAGTCGTGGACCGCCGGGTCAACGACCCTCGGCAAGAACGGGTCGGTCGCCACCTCGATCTGACGACGCGTCAGATGGGTTGGTACGCTGCCGAATGGATCGATTCACCGACAAGGTCGTCCTCGTCACCGGTGCCGGCTCCGGCCTCGGACTGGCGACCGCTCGCATCCTCTCCCGCGAAGGCGCGCGTATCGCATGCGTCGACGTGAACGGCGAGTCGGCCGAGAGGGTGGCCGCAGAACTGGGTGCCACGGAGGGACGGGCGATCGCCCTCACCACAGACGTGACCGACCGCACGGCCTGCCGGGAAGCCGTGGCCTCGACCGTGACCGAGTTCGGCAAGCTGGACGTCCTCTGCAACATCGCGGGCATCGGGAGGTTCCAGCACACGCTCGACGTCGACGCCGACGACTGGCAGCAGATCATCGACGTGAACCTCACCGGTACGTTCCTCATGTGCCAGGCGGCTCTGCCCCAACTGCTGGAAACCCGGGGCGCCATCGTGAACACGGCGTCCATCGCCGGCCTGCGCGGCCAGGCGTACGCCGCTGCGTACTGCGCCTCCAAGGGCGGGGTGGTGCTCCTGACGAAGGCGCTGGCCATCGAATACTCCACACGTGGGGTGAGGGTGAACGCCGTCGCGCCGGGTGGCATCAACACTCCCCTCATCCCGGCCGGCTTCATCCCACCCGAGGACGCCGACCCGCAGCTCATCCTGCGTGCGAGTGCTCCGACACACAGCATGGCCGAGCCGGAGCAGGTAGCCCACACCGTCGTTTTCCTCGCGTCCTGCGACGCATCCTACGTCAACGGCGCCGTCCTCGTCGTCGACGACTGCGTGCTGCACTGACGACCTCCCGGTACGGGACCCCCCGATCCTTGTTAGGTTGTCGGAGTCGCGTGCACGCAGGAGGTCCAGGTCCCATGGTCCAGAGGCAGGTTCGAGTGCTCACTTCGCGTCACGAACGAGTCGGGGTGTGGTCGTCCCCGGTGCGCAACGCCGTATGGGTCGCGGCGCGATTCGGGCACAGCTGACGGCAGATGACCGAGCTGACGGTCGAGACCGCAACCGAGGTGATCCGGGACCACGCCGTCCCCGGGAGACACGAGGATCTGGTGGGGGTCGAGGTCGAGTTCCACGTCTTCCGCAACGACTCCCCGCAGTCACGAGTCCCACCTGCCGACGTCGAGGCCGCGGCAGCGGAGGTTCGGTCGGACCTCGACGGTTCGCTGACTTTCGAGCCGGGCGGCCAGGTCGAGATCAGCTCCAACCCCTCGACCACCGCCCGCGAGGCCATCGTCAGGACCGCGCGTGATCTCACCCTCGTCCGCTCCGCATGCGCGGACGCCGGATTGGCGCTCGTCGGGGGCGGAACGGATCCGACCCGACTCCCGGAGCGCGTGAACACGGCACCCCGCTACGAAGCCATGGACCGGTACTTCCGCACCCGGGACACAGGGTCCCCGCCTTGGGCGCCGGACATGATGTGCAACACGGCCGCCGTTCAGGTGAACGTGGGACTGGGCAACGGGACGGCAGAATCCCGCTGGCGGATCGCACACGCAGTCGGACCCGTTCTCGTGGCGTCGTTCGCCTCTTCCCCGTTCAGGCACGGTGTCCCCACTGGCTGGAAATCCACGCGCCAGGTGATCTGGTGGAACCTCGATGCCTGCAGAACGCGACCGGTTCGCGATGGGACGGTCCCCGACAAGGACGTCGCAGCGTGTTGGGCGCGGTACGCATTGGACGCGCAGGTCATGTTCATACGGTCGGAGGGAGGAGCGTGCACCCCGATCACACGCGACCTCAGCATGCGCGACTGGCTCGAAGGCGCCCACGACAGGGTGCCCCAAGAGGACGACCTCGTCTCCCACCTGTCCACTCTCTTTCCCCCCGTGCGGCCGCGGGGCTGGCTCGAGCTGCGGATGATCGACATGCCTCCGGGCGACTGGTGGGCGGTACCGGTCTTCCTCATCGACGCGCTCCTCAGGGTCGACTCCGTTGCAGACCGCGTCGCCGAGATCTGCGCTCCGGTGAGTCAAGCGTGGCTGGTCGCCGCACACAGGGGTCTGGAAGATCGCAAGATGGCAAGGGCAGCCGTAGCCTGCTTCGAGCTGGCGGCAGACGCGGCGAGCGACCCGGATGCTGCGGCCACCATCCGGGACTACGGCGAGGCCTTCGTATTCCGAGGCCGGACGCCGGCGGACGAGATGCTCGGAACAAACGTGCGTTCGGGAGTGCGATGAGCGGCATCGTTGATTCCGTCTCTGCACGGCTGGGTGCGACGCGCCGGAGGACACTTGACCTGGTATCTCTGGTCGACGACGCAGACCTGACTCGGCAGATCTCACCGCTCATGTCGCCTCTCGTGTGGGACCTCGCCCATGTGGGCAACTACGAGGAGCTCTGGCTCCTCAACCAGGTTGCCGGAATCCCGACCACCTCTTCCGAGTACGACGACATGTACAACGCTTTCGAGCATCCGCGCCGGGAGCGGCCGGCGCTGGCACTGCTCGGCCCAGGCGCTGCACGCGCGTACATCGCCGAGGTCCGTGAGCGGGCACTGGAGCATCTCGAGACTCTGGATCCCGGGCGGTTCCGTCCGTGGCCCTCGCTCGTGCCCTTCGTGTACGACATGGTCGTCCAGCACGAGCAGCAACACGTGGAGACGATGCTCGCAACCCTCGCCCTCATGGGTGAAGCCGATCCCACTCGAGGGCTGAGACCCGACACCCCGGACAGCCGTACGGCTCCCGACCCGTCCGGCCTGGTGACCGCAGGGACCGTCGACCTGCCGGGCGGCAACTTCGCCATGGGCACGGACGAGGATCCCGCCTACGACAACGAACGTCCGGCCCACACGGTGCGGGTCGAGCCCTTCCGGATGGATGTCCGGCCCGTGACCTCGGGCGAGTACCTCGAGTTCGTCGAGGCCGGGGGCTACGACGACGAGTCGCTCTGGCACCCGAACGGCTGGGCATTCGTCGAGGGCGCCGGGCTGGAAGCACCCCAGTACTGGCTTCGGGACACGTCGGGTGGATGGCTACGCAACCGCTTCGGCCACGTCGAGCCCCTCCGCGAGGACGAGCCGGTCATGCACGTCTGCTGGTACGAGGCGGACGCCTACTCGAGATGGAGGGGCGGACGCCTTCCAACCGAGGCGGAGTGGGAGCACGCCGCGTCCTGGACACCCGAAGGCCGCAAAGTGCTCGGCACCGCAGACGAGGCCTCCGATGCCGACCTGTGGACGGAGGGGGAGACACAGCGCTTCGGCCCGCTCCCCGCCACGGCCGGCACGTGGACTTCCCCTGCGGGGTGCGTCGGAATGCTCGGCGGTGTCTGGGAGTGGACCTCCACGGACTTCAGGGGATATCCCGGATTCGTGTCCTCACCGTACGACGAGTACAGCAAGGTCTTCTTCGGCAGCAACTACAAGGTGCTGCGTGGGGGATCTTGGGCGACACATCCCTGGGCGGCAAGGACCACGTTCCGGAACTGGGACTTTCCGATCAGGCGGCAGATCTTCTCCGGATTCCGCTGCGCGTGGGATGCCCGACCGAATGCGAGAGAAGGTTGACGATGCAAGTCGACGTACACCTCGACGCCAGAGAGATGTCCGACGCACTCCGCGCCGACGTGATCGTGGGGCTCGGCTCGTTCCCCAAGAGCCTGCCACCCAAGTGGTTCTACGACGACACCGGATCGCTGCTCTTCGACGAGATCACGAGGCTCGACGAGGACTACCCGACGCGCACCGAAAGTCAGATCCTGACCTCAGCCGCAGGGGAGATCGCCGACGTGTCGGAGGCCGACACGCTGATCGAGCTCGGCAGTGGGACGAGCGAGAAGACGCGGGCCATTCTCGATGCACTGCACAGCGGCGGACGCCTGCGACGCTTCTGCCCCTTCGACGTGAGCGAGGGAGTTCTGCGCTCGTCGGCTCTCGCGATCGAATCCGAGTACGACGGGGTCGCTGTACACGCCGTCGTCGGAGACTTCGAGACCCATCTCGAGCTGCTGCCGCGGGAGGGAAGGCGGATGATCGCCTTCCTGGGCTCGACGGTGGGGAACTTCGATCCGAAGAAGAGAGCAGCATTCTTCTCGGACGTCTCTGCCGGGCTCACAGCCGGCGATTCCTTCCTCCTCGGGACCGACCTCGTGAAGCCGCCCGAGCGGCTCGTCGCCGCATACGACGACGCAAGAGGGATCACCGCTGCGTTCAACAAGAACGTCCTCGCAGTCCTCAACAGGGAGCTCGACGCAGACTTCGAGCTCTCGCAGTTTGCACACGTCGCCTGTTGGAACGAGGCCGAGCAGTGGATCGAGATGCGACTCCGTTCATTGCGCGATCAGAGGGTCACTGTTCGGCGCCTCGACATGACCGTCGATTTCGCTGCCGGAGAGGAGATCCTGACCGAGATCAGCACCAAGTTCACGCGCGACGGCATATGCGGGGAACTCGGTGACGTCGGCCTGGTCGAGGCAGGATGGTGGGAAGACCCCGCCGGTGACTTCGCCCTCTCCCTGTGGCACAGTCCCTGACAACTCCCCACCCACCTGGGCAGATCCAGAAACCACAACGATGACAAAATCCGCCCACGTCGCTTGCCGCGTCGCTTGGCGCGTCGCTTGGCGCGTCGCTCGGGCGGTCAGCCGATTGCCTCGTCCCCGAACTGAAGGGAGATCATGCGCTGCACCTCCGCGTAGTACGCGGCGGGGAGCTTCTCCGCCGTGTCCGCCACGAAGCCGGACACGATCATCGCCTGGGCCTCGCGCTCGGAGAGCCCGCGGCTCATGAGATAGAAGATCTGGTCCTCGCCGATCTTGGCCGTGGTCGCCTCGTGCGCGAGATGCACGGAGTCGTTGCGGATGTCGATGTACGGGTGCGTCGTGGACTCGCTGATGTCGTCGAACATCAGGGCGTCGCAGCTCGATGCCAGCTTCGCTCCCTGGGCGTCCTCCCGCGCCTCGAGCAGGCCGCGGTAGATCCCTCTGCCTCCTCCGAAGGAGATCCCCTTGGCGTTCACACTGCCGGAGGTGTGGGGAGCCGCGAGGACGATCTTGGCCCCGGAGTCCTGTACCTGTCCCGGCCCGGCGATCGTGACGGCATCGATCGTCGTCGACGATCCTGCGCCGAGGCACACCGTTCCCGGGTACTTGGCTGTATGGCCCGAGCCCGACTCGAAGTTGACCCAGTTGATCCGCGATCCCTCACCGAAGCACGCACCCCGCTTGGTCACGAGGTTCCAGACATCGGCGGCCCACTCCTGGATCGTGATGTAGTTGATCGTCGCCCCGTCGAGCGCGACGAGCTCGACGACGGCCGAGTGCAGCGGCGCCGGACGGTCCCGCTTCTCCTTGAGGTTCTGACCGGCGGACGAGCAGCCCTCGTAGTAGGTGACCTCGGCGTCGCGGTCGACCACGATTAGCGTCCGCTCACCTTGGAACATCCCGGCCGAGTTGATGCGGAAGTAGTTCGAGAGCGGCTCCGTGACCTTCACTCCGGGCGGCACGTAGATGGCCGAACCACCGCTGAACGCGGCGTAGTTCAACGCTGCGTACTTGTTGTCCGCCGGGGGGATCACCTTGCCGATCCACGGCCGGAAGGTGTCCTCGTGGTCCCTGACGGCCTCGTCGAAGCTGACGAAGACCACACCCTGCTCCTGCAGATCCTCCTGGAGACGATGGAAGACGGTTGCGGAGTCGTACTGCGCGACCTGTCCCGCCAGCACGGCGGTCTGATCCGTGAGCTGCAGCCTGTCCATCGTCTGGTAGAGCTCGGGCGGGAGGTTCTCCCATGCCTCGTTCCGCTCCACGGTTCCACGCGGCTGCATGTAGAACGAGATCCGATCGAAGTCGATCTCGTCGAGGTCGAAGCCCAGCCATGCCGGGTTCGGCTTGCGCTCGAAGGCCTTCAGACCCCGTAGGCGGAGCTTGAGCATCCAGTCGGGCTCGTCCTTGATCTCCGAGATGAGGCGAACCCTCTCCTCGTCGATACCGGGCTCGAGGACGACGTCGTACTCGACTTCGTCCTCCCATCCGTACTGGTAGGGACGGTCGAGGATCAGGCTGTCACGGACGCTCATTTCGAGGTCTCCGATCCCGCTGATATTTCCACTACGAACATAGTGAAAAACATACCATCCGACCGATCAGGGCAGGCACTCGAACATCGCCGTGATCGGATTCGCTATGTCGAGCTCCCGCACCCGGGAAAAACCGGAATCCTCGGCGAGCGCCATCGCTGCCTCCCTGCCCCATGCAGCGCCGAGCCCGGCGCCGTCCGCTGCCAGCGACTGCGTGAGACAGTGCAGGACCGAGATGCTGTAGAAGAACGCCCCGACTGGGTTCATGTTGCCGGCGATGTCGGACGAGCAGTTGGGCTCTGCCATCAGATAGACACCGTCGTCCCGCAACGACCTGCGCACCGCACGCAAGGCACCCCCGGGATCTGCCATGTCGTGGACCACGTCCACGCTGAGCGCCACGCCGATCTCGGACTCGAGCTCGATCTCCTCGGCACCCGCAACCCGGAGCTCGACCCGGTCGCCCACTTCGCGCTCCTCGGCAAGGCGGCGGGCACGGGCGACGGAACGCTCGTCGGGGTCCACGCCGAGCACGGTTGCCTCGGGCCACGCCTCTGCCACGGCCACGGACGAACGGCCGGAGCCACATCCGATGTCGAGGACGCGGCATCCCTCCTCGAGTCGCAGTCGGGCCCGTTCCGAGGCAGGGATCCACTTGCGGGTCAGCAGGTAGGCGAAGTTCGGGGCGTTCGCCCGTTCCATGCCCTCGACGAGATCCTCGCCGAAGTCGGCGAAGGGCACCCCTCCCCCGCTCTCGAAGGAGTCCGCGACCCGCCCGGCCTGCCTGACCACCGCAGGGACCATCTGGAGCAGGCCACCGAGATACTTGGTGCTCTCGGGGTCGGCGAGGACAGCAGCGTGCTCCTCCGGCAGGTGGAAGGTGCCTGCGTTCGAGTCGTACTCCACGTATCCCGCTGCCGCCATGGCCGCGAGCCACTCCTCGACGTAGCGGGAGTCGAGACCGCTGCACCCCGCGAGCTCGGTCGCCGTTAGAGGGCCTGCTCCCCGCATTGTCCCGAACAGCCCGGTGCGGTCGCCGATCGAGAGGCAGGCCACCGCTGCGGACGTCGCGACGTCCCCGAAGACCTTGAACAGGAAGGCGTTGGCGCGCTGGTTGTCCATGACCCGACGGTAGCCGTCAGGAGGCGTTACCGACCTGCGTGAAGTCCTCGTAGCCGGCGATCACGACGCGGTTCCTCCCCCGCTCCTTGGCACGGTACAGGGCAAGGTCCGCCGCGTTGACGAGAGACTGGACGTCCACCGGTTGCTCCCAGTCACAGACAGCGACCCCCAAGCTCGACGTCACATGGATCGAACCGGCAGTCGTGCTGATCGGGCGTGCTGCGACCACAGTCCGGATTCGCTCGGCGATCCTCCGGGCAATCTGCGGCCAACATCCGGCGAGAACCACGAGGAACTCCTCGCCGCCGTAACGCCCGAGAGAGTCGTAGTCGCGAAGGACGGCCCTCATGCGCCGGGACGCCTCTCGAAGGGTCTCGTCTCCGGCCAGGTGGCCGAACTCGTCGTTCACGAGCTTGAAGTGGTCGAGGTCCGCGAGGACGACGGCGACCGGGTCGTTCCAGCGCCGCCCCCGGTTCAGCTCGGACTGGAGCACATCGAGGATGGCGCCGCGGTTGAGGATCCCGGTCAGCGGGTCGTGGGTTGCCTGGGTGCGCATCTGCTCGCGAGCGGCGACGAGCTCGCTCTGCAGCTCAAGGAGTCGCAGACCGGCACGCAGGCGCACGGCGAGCTCGTTCTCGTCGAATGGCTTCGTGAGGTAGTCGTCCGCACCTGCGGTCATCCCTTCCACGAGGTCCGCCTTCTCGGTTCGCCCGGTGAGCAGGATCACGTAGGTGTACGGCTCGTCGCGCAGCTTGCGCAGTCTGCGGCAGATCTCGGGACCGTCGATTCCCGGCATCATCCAGTCGAGGACCGCAAGGCGTGGTCTGGTGTCCCCGGCGAGGAGCTCCCAGGCGGATTTCCCGTTGCCCACCTCCACGACGTCGTGTCCCAGCTTGGTGAGGGTCTTGGCAAGGATCCTGCGGGTTATCGTGTCGTCGTCGGCAACCAGGATCGGCTCGGTCATCGCATGCGGCTGCGCCTCGATTCCCATCGTCCCCAATGCACCGGCCTGCCCGAGCCTTGTCGCGTTCGCGGCGGGCTCGAGCGCGTCGTCCGATCCCGCCTCATTCCGGGGTGGGGCCTGCCGGTGATCAGATGCCGGGTCGTCCGGCGGTCTTGTGTCCAATTTCGGGGTCGCCACGTGCAGCTTCGACTCCGTTTCTGCGATCGAGGAGCCGCCTATCCAATGATCGGGTGAACGGCTGCGAAATTGACATATACGGCCCGAGATATCCTGGGTCCCTGATGAATGTGGTGAAACCGCGCAAAGACTCCGACTATGCGCCGTCGGGCCGGGGCGCACGGACCTCGGGCGTGATGGTCTTGGCCTTCACGCTCTTCCTGGTCTTCGTCTCCTGTGGAGGGGACGACGGAGCAGCTCCGGAGGCGACGACGACGTCGCCTCCGGAATCCGTGGAGCCCTCGAACCCCGGATCGGGATCCATCTCGCTCGAACGGCTGTGGGACGGACTCGAGAACCCGGTCGCACTCCTCTCACCGGCCGGTGACGACAGGATCTTCGTCGTCGAGCAGGCAGGCCTCGTCCTCGTGGCACCGGATGCTGGAGGGGACCTTCAGACATGGCTCGATCTCACGGATGATGTCGGCGCAGGTGATGCCGAACAGGGACTCCTCGGCCTCGCGTTCCACCCGGAATTCGCCTCGAACGGGCGCGTGTACGCGAACTTCACGGACGGGAACGGAGACACACAGGTCGTCGAGTTGACCACCGAACCGGCGCAGGACACGTCCCCTGCGCGCGTGGGATCTCGCCGCACCCTCCTGTCGATCCCCCAGCCCTACTCGAACCACAACGGAGGGAACCTCGCCTTCGGTCCGGACGGTCGGCTCTGGACCGGGACCGGCGACGGCGGCAGCGGCAACGATCCGGAGAATCGCGCCCAGGACGACGACAGCATGCTCGGGAAGATGATCCGTATCGATGTCGAGTCGGGCAAGTCCGAGGTCTGGGCGAAGGGCCTGCGCAACCCCTGGCGGTTCTCCTTCGACCGTGAGACCGGCGACCTCTGGATCGGCGATGTCGGCCAGGACCAGCAGGAGGAGATCGACGTCGTTCGCCGGGATGCCGTCATGGGCGACGCCGGGCCCAACTTCGGTTGGTCCGCCTTCGAGGGCTCCCGCCGAGGCAACGAGGACGTGGAGGTCGACGAGCCGTTCGCTCCTGCCGTCGTGTACGACCACGACGACCCTGGCGGTGGAGGGTGCTCGGTGACCGGCGGGTACGTCTATCGCGGCCCGGACCTCGCCGGCCTCTCGGGCCGGTACGTTTTCGGCGACTACTGCTCGGGGATCGTCTGGACCGTGGACGCCGCGTCCCCGGGGGCGGCCGAACGCCTCGATGGGGTCCCGGATGGATTGGCTGTGTCGTCATTCGGGGAGGATGCCGGCGGCCGGCTCTACGTCCTCGACCACAACGGCAGCGCCTACGTGTTCACCACGGTCTGACTGCCCGAACCCCGGGCCCGAACCCCAGGCGGAGCCCCCTCCGGAAAGTGGTGGCCCGCACTTCGTCTACACTGTCCGCCTCGAGAGCCGGACACGTCCATGAAGCGGGATACCGTCCGGCAACGAGCGGGCAGCCGGAACGGCTCGGGCGGAGCTGGACAAAGGCAAATCCCCATGCAACCCACGTCGTTCCCCGCGTCCGAGCGTCGTCGAGGATCCGCGTACTGGCGCATCGGGCTCGCAGCGACCCTGGCGGCGCTTTTCTTCCTTCCCTCCCCGATGGCTGCGGCACGCGACAGGTCTCCGATCCCCGCGGGCACCTACACGGTGAAGGAGGGGGACTCGGCATGGTCCGTCGCAGACCGCTCGGGCCTCTCCCTTCAGGCGTTGATCCGCGCGAATGGCCTCGACGGACCCGACTATGTCGTCGTCGTGGGCCAGAAGCTCAGCATCCCGTCGGGTGGGAAGCCCGGCGGCACCTCGCCGGCTCCCTCCGCCACGAGGACTGCTGCCGCCGGGGGCAACCACGTGGTTCAGAAAGGCGAGTCTGCCTGGACCATCAGCCGTGCGCACGGGATCCCGGTACAAGCCTTGATCGACGCCAACGGCTTGGAGCCTCCGTACACGATTCGGATCGGACAAGTCCTCGGCGTGCCCGGGTCCCGGTCCCCGGCGCAGGGGCAGGCCGCCCCTACGCCTGCACAGCCTTCCGGTCAGGGCTTGGGTGTCCGGACGTGCCCGGTTGCAGGACCGAGATCCTTCGGCGACGGCTTCCTCGCGCCCAGGGACGGGGGCCGGCGTCAACACCAGGGGATCGACATCTTCGCGAAGCCCGGAACCCCGGTCGTGTCGCCGGTCTCTGGTGTCGTGGGACGAGCGGGGGACGACTCGGGCAAGGGA